>DASVJA010000101.1:0-2613 GCA_036386115.1 Candidatus Limnocylindrales bacterium | reverse complement strand
CCCGATCCCCGGCAACGAAGAGTACGTGGCGCGGACGATCGACAACCTCTTCAAGGCAGGCGCCAACGTCTACTACCACACCGTCAAGCATGCCCACGTCTCCGGGCATGCCAGTCAGGAAGAGCTCAAGCTGATGCTCGGGCTTACCCGGCCGAAGTACTTCATCCCGATCCACGGTGAGTTCCGAATGCTCGTCCAGCACGGCCGCCTGGCTGTCGAGACGGGCGTGGCTCCGGAGAACGTGTTCATCATCGAGAACGGTCAGGCCATCGAGTTCTACGCCGACGGTTCCGCTCGTCGCGCGGCGCCCGTGACCGCCGGGTACGTCCTCGTGGACGGCCTGTCCGTCGGCGACGTCGGGGAGGTGGTCCTGCGCGACCGCAAGGCCCTGGCCAGCGACGGTATGGTGATCGTCGTCGTGACTGTGGACAAGCAGACCGGGCAGGTCGTTGCCAGGCCGGAAATCGTGACCCGCGGATTCGTTCACGGCAACGAGCGCGATCCACTCATGGAAGGCGCCGTGGAGCGAATGATGGCTGCTATCGAGGGCCAGGGCGACCGCACCAATGAGGTCGGCCTGCTCAAGAGCCGCATCAAAGATGAGATTTCGCGCTACCTCTACGAGCAGACGCGCCGCCGGCCGCTCGTCTTCCCGGTTGTGGTGGAGGTGTAGATGCCGGCTCGAACGTCTCAGTCGTCGAGTCGCTCCAGCTCGACACGCGCACCGTCGACGCGCTCAAAGGCACCTCGCTCAACGCGCGCATCGTCGGCCGCCGTGCGGCGCAGGCGGTCCGGCCGCAACTGGACGGTCTCGGCCGAGATCGTGCGCGTGATCATCGGGCTGATGATGCTGCTGGTCGGCGTCTCGCTCTTGATCGGCCTGACCATCCAGGGCGGGTCGCTGACGGATTGGGAGCGCAACGTGGTTGCGCCGTGGCTGGGCAGTGTCAGGTGGCTGCTGCCTGTGGTCTTGATCTTGCTGGGCTACTACCTGGAACGCGCCGCCGGCGAGCACTGGGACTGGGAGTTGACACTGCTCGGCAGCGGTATCGCCTATCTGTGTCTCCTCGGATTGGCAGGGCTGATCCCGGCCAGGGCTCACTACAACAAAGGCGGCCTGATCGGCGAGTGGCTGGCCCACACGATGTCGCCCCTGGTCACCATCCCCGGCACGGTCGCGATCCTGACGGTGCTGATGTCCGCCGGCATCCTGCTGGCGCTGGACATGTCCCTGCCGGCGATCATGAACCCGCTGGGAAACCTGGCGCGGCGCGCGATAGACCAGCTGTTCAGCCCTGCCCCCGAGGAGGAGGAGGAGGACGGGTTGCCGCGTCCGACGGCCAGGGCGGAACGGCTCGAGCGTGGTCAACGCGAAACCACTCCCGCGGCCGCAGAGCGACGTCGTGCCGCACCGGATGTCCCGGCCGCGCTGCCGGCCATTCCGGTGGCCATTCCGAACCCGGGACCCACGTCCCTCACGTTCGCGCCGCAGATAGGCGCCGATGCGGCATCGGCCGACGGCGGACCACTTCACGGCCTGCGCCAGGCCCACAAGGTGGGGCTCGGCGAGGCCGGTCGTCCCGGAACGACCGTGCGGGACGGGGCGCTGATCCGGGGGCCGCGGCCGGGCCTCGATGCGCCGGCGCAGTCCAAGCTGGTCGGCGGAGCGGCCGTCGCGGCCGAGAAGCCCAAGATCGAATATCACTTGCCGCCGATGGCCCTGCTCGACAACACCGCGCCGCGCATCGGCGACAGTGGTATGGACCATGCCCGAAACGCGGCCATCATCGTCGCCAAGCTTGCGAGCTTCAGCATCCCGGCCCGTGTCGTGGCCTGGAATGCCGGCCCGGTCGTGACCCAATATGAAGTCGAGCCCTCGCCCGAGATCAAGGTCAGCCGTATCGAAGCTCTCACCGACGACCTGGCCATGGCCCTCGCCGCTCGCACGATCCGGATCGAGGCGCCGATCCCGGGCCGGAGCGTCGTCGGCCTGGAGATCCCCAACAAGGACTTCAACATCGTCGCGCTGCGGCGCATCCTCGAAGAAGTGGATCTGCGGGCGGCGTCCAAGCTGACGTTCGCCCTGGGCCGAGACGTGGCCGGCCACGCCCGAGCCACGGATCTGGGGAAGATGCCGCATCTACTCATCGCCGGCGCGACCGGTTCCGGCAAGAGCGTCATGGTCAATGCCCTGATCTCGAGCCTCCTGTGCAACGCGACTCCGGACGAAGTGCGTCTTGTCCTGGTCGACCTCAAGCGTGTAGAGCTGTCGGCCTACAACGGTCTACCGCATCTGATGGTGCCGGTCATCACGGAAACCGAACGCGCCAAGGCCGCTCTCAAGTGGGCCGTGACGGAGATGGAGAACCGCTACCGGCGCTTCGCCGGGGCGAGCGCCCGCAACCTGGCCGGTTTCAACGAGACACGCGCCGATCCGGCGGACCGTTTGCCCTACATCGTGGTCATCATCGACGAGCTCGCGGACCTGATGATGCGCGAAGGCAAGAACGTGGAAGAGCCGATCGTCCGGCTCGCCCAGAAGGCCCGCGCAACAGGCATTCACATGGTTCTGGCAACCCAGCGGCCGTCGGTGAATGTCGTGACGGGATTGAT
>DASVJA010000100.1:0-2620 GCA_036386115.1 Candidatus Limnocylindrales bacterium | reverse complement strand
GGGCGAGGCAGGCCTGCCGGGCCAGAGCGCCGCAGCGCGGCTACATGCAGGCCGGCGCGTTCGGCTTAGGAAGCCCCGGCGGGGGGCGGAGTCAGAAGCCCCGGCGGCGGGATCTTGAGGTTCCAACCGACGTAGAGGATGTCGAAGTTGTGGATCTGCGGATTCGCGACCTCGACCTCCCAGACCTGGAGGTTGAACTTCTGGGCGATCTTTGCGACGAAGTCGCCGGGGAGGACGCGATAGGCGAACCAGCCATCCGGGAGGGACGGCGCGGCGGGTAGTGCAGCGGTTGCCGACTGCTGCCCCGAATCGACAGCGCTTGAGCTTGCGCTCAGCGAAGGGCTCGAGCCGCCGTTGCCACCTCCGCCGTTGCCGATACCGCCGCCCTTCTGATTGCCGATGATCGGGAACATGATCAGCGCGACCATCACCAGAGCCATGCCGATGGCCACTACGAGCAACGGCTGATTGGTGCGGCGTTCCTCTCGGCTTCGGAGGCGCGGGAAATTCTCCAGTCGCGGCGGGTTCTCCCAGCCCGGGTGGCTGGGCCCACGTCGAGCCATGGCGACGGCCGGAGCCCCGAGCGACGATGGCGGGGGCGGGGCTGCCTTGGCCTGGGTGCGTTTCGTATCGGTGTCGTATGACCACAGCGTCGAGCTGGCTTCGGCGCGGCGAGACGCCGCACCGGTGTCGTCCGGCACAGTTCTGGTCCGCGATGCCAGAAATGCCGGAGCCGACTCATCGTCGGTCGCGGCTGCGGCTCCCGCGGCGGCTGCGGCACCCGCGGTGGCTGCGGCGGCGGCCGGCGTCACAGCGGCCCCGGCGGCCTTGACCCCTGCCGCTTCCTGACGCGCCCAATCGAGGAAGACCGGGCAGCTCGGGAAACCGGCCGAGAGACAGTAGCGTTCCTGGTGCGGGAAGGCCCGTGGTTCGGGCTCAGCTGCGGCAAAACAGCGGTGGCGATAGTCGGGGCTGTTCGAACGGTGGTCCCGGTCGTCTTCGAACGCAACGAACGGGCAGGCTCCCGGTCCGTCTTCGATCTGGGTCGTCGGATCGTCAATCACGCTGCGAATGATACCCGGGCTCGCCGGTCTTGTGCCGAAATTGCGCCGGAACCGTTCACCGCGGTCCGCTACGCGGCCTGACTCAGGGCCGACTGGAGCGACTGGGCGTAGCCCTGGCTGGTGTACGTCGCGCCTGAGATCGTGTCGATGTTGGCGCTCTGGGCCTGCAGGGCCTCACTGCGCAGCTGCGGCGCGGCGTAGCTGCTGACCTGGCCCGAATGGCCGCCGCGAGGCAGTTGGAGGGTCTGGACATCGGTGATCTTGCCGTTCTGCATGGTCACCTTGACCTGAACGGTACCGAACGGGATGTCGACTGCCTGCCCGGTCAGCTGACCCGAGAAGCTGCCGTTCGAGGTCACGGTGCCGCCGCCGTTGCCGGCGCCGTTGACGCTGTTCGTGGCCGCGGCGTTGACAACCCCGTTGCCGCCGCCGTTGCCGCCGTTGGCGGCGGTCAGGCCTTGCGGTGTCTTGAAGCTCAGCAAGAGAGCAAGCGCGACGACTGTGAGGAACGTCGCAATAATCGGTCGTTTGGACATCTTCGCAACTCCCGCCTAGAAGGCGAACTTCTCGTAGTGAACCTGCTTGTCGGGGATCCGCAGGCGCCGCAGGCTGCTCAGGACTCGAGTCATCATCCCGACCGGACCGCAGACGTAAATGTCGCGCTCGTTGATGTCGGGCACCAGCTTGCGCAGGCCCCGCGGGTCGAGCGGGTCGGCCGGCATCTCGGGCGAGCCCCGGCGGCCGACGAGGTAGTGGACGGTGGCGCCGCGGAGGCTGGCCAGCTCATCGATCTCGCGCTTGAAGACGACATCCTCGGGACCGCTGGCGCGATAGACGAGCGTCAGGTTGCCGCGCGCCGCCGGCAGCTCCTCGAGCAGGGCCCGCAACGGCGTGATACCGATGCCGCCGGCCACGAGCAGAACCCTGGCCCGGGTGCGGACCGCCCCGGTAAGGGCGCCGTACGGTCCTTCGAGGAAAACGCGCGTGCCGACCGGGATGCTCTGGATCGTCCTGGTGTAGTCGCCCAGCTCCTTGATTGTGAAGCGGAGGAACCGTCCGTTTGGAGCCGCGGAGAGCGAGAACGGGTGAGCCCGATACCAGCCTTGGTTGGTCAGGAAGCGGAGGCGGAACCACTGTCCCGCCCGAACCGGAAGCTGGTCGAGATCGCGGCCGGTCACGTACAGAGACGCCACGCCGGGCCCCTCCTCCACCACGTTGGCCACGCGGAAGCGATGGCGCGACGAGATCGCGATCGGCTGGCCGAACCGGAAGACCACCAGCGATCCGAAGGCGACGACGTAGAGCGCGATCCAGTAGATCCGGGCGATCAGGTCGGTCGTGAAATCCACACCGACGAACAGCTGATGCAAGAAGCCCAGGGCGATCGCGAGATACGTGTAGAGGTGGATGAAGTACCAGGTTTCGTACGAGGCATTGCGGCGAACCGCCCGAACGGAGCTGAAGCCCACAACGATGAACAGGAGCAACGCCACGGCCGACCAGAGGACGTACGGGTAGGTGCCCAGCAAAGTCAGGAATTCGTCGACCGGGCCGGC
>DASVJA010000099.1:0-7394 GCA_036386115.1 Candidatus Limnocylindrales bacterium | reverse complement strand
CGGCAGGCCGCGTACGAGATCGACGTGACGGAGGACGGCGGCCCGGCATGGTCGAGCGGGCGCATTGAATCGGCCGACTCCGTCCTGGTGGCGTGGCCGGCGCCCGGGCTCGCCTCGCGCGATCGCCGCAAAGTTCGAGTGCGAGTCTGGGGCGCGGGCGGCGATGCCTCGGCCTGGAGCGACTCGGCCGCGGTAGAGGCGGGACTTCTGTCCGCCGACGATTGGTCGGCAGAGCTGATCGGGCCTGATCGGGACCTCGGCGATCGGCCGGATCGGCCGCCCGTGATGTTCCGGCAGGAGTTCAAGTTGCGCGGCGCGGTCGTGCAAGCGCGCCTGTACGTCACCGCCCACGGTGTTTACGAGGCCACAATCAACGGGCAACGGATTGGGGACCAGGTCCTGGCACCCGGCTGGACCAGCTACAAGCACCGCCTCCGATACCAAACCTTCGATGTGACCGCGCTTCTCGCCTCCGGCGCCAATGTCGTCGGCGCGACTGTGGCCGAAGGCTGGTATTCCGGCCATCTCGGTTTCCACGGCGGCAGGCGCCGCATCTGGGGCGAGGATGTCGCGTTCCTGGCCCAGCTCGAAGTCCGGTACGCCGACAGGGAAGTCGAGGCGATCGTCACCGACGGCGATTGGCTCTGGGCAAATGGCCCGACGACATCGGCCGGCATCTACGCGGGCGAGACACACGATGCCAGGCTCGATCCTCGAGATTGGGCGCCCGTGCGGATGCTCGGTCGGGAGCAGGCTGAACTGGTCGCGCCGGTCGGGCCGCCGATCAGGCGCACGCAAGAACTTGCCGCAGTCGCAATCACGACCTCGCCGACGGGTCGTACGATCGTCGACTTTGGCCAGAACCTCGTCGGGCGCGTGCGGCTCAGGGTTTCCGGCGATGCCGGGACAACGATCACGCTGCATCACGCCGAGGTGATTGAGAATGGCGAAGTGGCGACGCGGCCGCTCCGAGGCGCAGCCGCAGTGGATAGCTACACGCTCCGTGGCGGCGGGGTAGAGGAATGGGAGCCGAGATTCACCTCCCACGGCTTCCGTTACGTCGACGTCGAAGGGTGGCCCGGCGCGCTGCGATCGGAGGATATTCGGGCGATCGTCTTCCACTCGGACATGGCTCGCACGGGCTGGTTCGAATGCTCAGAACCGCTCCTGAATCGCCTCCATGAGAACATCGTCTGGACGATGCGCGGCAACTTCATGGATGTCCCCACCGATTGCCCGCAGCGCGATGAACGGCTGGGTTGGGGCGGCGATCTGAGCATCTTCGCTCCGAGCGCCAGCTTCCTCTACGACTGCTCCGGCACGCTCTCGAGCTGGCTGGCAGACGTTGCGATCGAGCAGGCGGCCTACGGCACCGTTCCGTTCTACGTCCCATGGTTCCAAATCACGTGGCCGCTCGCGCCGTCTTCAGTGTGGGGCGACGTCGCGGTGACGGTTCCTTGGCTTCTCTATGAACGCTTCGGCGACGCGGGCTTGCTGCGCCGCCAGTACTCGAGCATGAAGGCCTGGGTGGATCAGATAACCGAAATCGCAGGTCCGAGCCATCTCTGGCAGAGCGGGCTCCATCTTGGCGACTGGCTGGATCCATCCGCGCCGGCCGACGCACCGGAAGCGGCCAGGACAGATCGCTACTTCATCGCGTCGGCCTATCACGCGCTCACCGCGCAGATCCTGGCCCGGACCGCCGATGTCATCGGAGAAACCGCCGATGCGCGTCACTACGGCGAATTGGCGACCGCCATCCGCGAGGCATTCCGTGCGGAATACGTGTCGGCCAACGGTCTGGTCGTGTCGGACGCGCAGACTGCCTACTCGATCGCCCTCGAATTCGACCTGCTGACCGGAGCTCAACGCGAACGCGCCGGTCGGCGGCTTGTCGACCTTGTTCGGGCCAACGATCACAGGATCGGGACCGGTCTCGTCGGGGCCAGGCTCGTGGCGGACGCCCTTACGAATGCCGGGGCCATCGACACTGCGTACCACCTGCTGCTCCAGCGCAAGGCGCCGTCGTGGTTGTACCCGGTGACGATGGGCGCGACCACGGTCTGGGAGCGCTGGGACAGCATGCTGCCGGACGGCAGTCTGAACCCGGGCGATATGCTTTCCTTCAACCACTACTCTCTGGGCTCGGTCGCCGATTGGCTCCATCGAACCGTGGCGGGGCTGGCTCCGGCGGAACCCGGATATCGACGGATGCTCGTCGCGCCGCGGCCCGGCGGAGGGCTATCGCGAGCTTCGGCCGCGCATGAGACTCCGTACGGCCGTGCCGAAGTTGCCTGGACTCGTGACGGTGCCCGGCTGGATGTCGACGTGCTCGTTCCGGTTGGAGCCACGGCGACGGTGCGGCTCCCCGACCCGGAGTGGAAGGAAGTGGAAGTCGGCTCGGGCCGGCATCATTTCACCTGCTCGTTCCGGCGAGTCGAGGACGATCCGGCACGTCCGCCTGCTCCTGCGCCGCTCGGCCTCGCGCCGGAAGGCGAATCGGGAGTGTTTGAGGCCTAGGTGGGGCGGGGGCTTATGACTTACCGCACCACGATATTTAGCAGCTTCCCGCCGGCGTGGATCACCTTGAGCGGCGTCTTGCCCTCGAGGGCAGCCACGACCTTGGGACGGGCCAGGACCAGCGCCTCCAACTCGGCCTCGGGCATGTCTATCGGAACCGTGACGCGGTCGCGGAGCTTGCCATTGACCTGGACCGGAACCTCGCGCTCTTCTTGAGCCGCGGCGGACTCGTCCACGGCCGGCCAGCCGGTTGCGTGGATCGATGACCAAACCTCGCCCCGAGCCGCGGCCAGGCGAGACCACAACTCTTCTGCGATGTGTGGCGCCGCAGGCGCCAGCATCAGGACCAGCAGCCGGATGGCTTCGTCCCATGCGGCCGAACCGGCGATCTCCGTGCCGCGGTAGCGCTGGAGCAGGTTGGAGAGTTCCATCAGGTGCGCGACCATGGTGTTGAAGCGCAGTCCGGCGTATTCCTCGGAGACTGTGCGGAGCGTTCGGTGGGCGGCGGTGCGCAGAACCTTCTCGGCGGCGGCTGCGTCCTGGCCGGCCGGCAGAACGCCGGACTCGGGGTCGCCGTTGTCCACGCCGTGCGGATCCAGAGTCACGTGCCAGACGCGGTTCAGGAAGCGGCTGATGCCGCCGATACCGGTCGGGCTCCACGGGCCGCCCTGATCCCAGGGCCCCATGAACATCAGGAACAGCCGAACCGTGTCCGCGCCGTAGCGCTGAACCAGCTCGTCCGGATCCTGGACGTTGCCGCGGCTCTTGCTCATTCGCTCGCCGTCGGCGCCCAGAATCTGGCCCTGGTTAAAGAGCCGCTTGAACGGCTCGCGCTCGTGGGCCATGCCCAGGTCGGCCATCGCCTTGGTGAAGAAGCGCGAGTAGAGAAGGTGCATGACCGCGTGTTCGGCGCCGCCGGTGTATTGGTCGACCGGGCACCAGCGAGCTTCGATGGCGCGATCAACCGGGGCGGTGGCGTCCTGCGGAGACAAGTAGCGGAACCAGTACCAGCTCGAGTCGATGAATGTGTCCATCGTGTCCGTCTCGCGCCTGGCCGGACCACCGCACTTGGGGCAGGTGGTGTTGACGAAGGACTCGTCCGTGTTGAGCGGGTTGCTGCCGCTGCCGGCGTAATCGACCGTCTCGGGCAGCCGCACAGGCAGCTGATCGGCCGGGACGGGCACGATGCCGTCCTTGTCGCAATAGACAACCGGGATCGGCGTGCCCCAGTAGCGCTGGCGGCTCATCAGCCAGTCGCGCAGGCGGTAGTTGACCGAGGCCTTGCCGCGGCCCTCTTTCTCCAGCTGGGCGACGATGTCGGCGAAGCCCTTCTTAGCCGGCTTGCCCGAATGCAGGCCCGAGTTGACCATCCGGTCGGCGTCGCCGTGGGCGATGTAGGCGGCCTCAAGCGGCGTCTCGACTTCGGCGTCGGAGACTTCCGGGCCGGCGATGACGCGCGCGATCGGCAGGCCGAACTTCTGGGCGAAGGCGAAATCGCGCTCGTCATGGGCCGGGACGGCCATGATGGCGCCCGTGCCGTAGCCGGCCAGGACGTAGTCCGCGATCCAGATGGGCGTGCGCTCGCCGTTGACCGGGTTGATCGCGTACGAACCGGTGAAGACTCCGGTCTTCTCGCGCTCGGTGGACATCCGCTCGATCTCGGTCGCCTTGCCGGTCGCCGTGATGTAGGCCTCGACTTCGGCCTTGCGGCTCGGATGAGTCAGCTTGGGGACGAGCGCATGCTCGGGCGACATGACCATGAAGGTCGCGCCGTACAGGGTGTCCGGCCGAGTCGTGAAGACGCGGAGTTCGTCGCCGCCGGGCTGGTGATCATCAGGCGCCGTGGTGAAGACGACTTCGGCACCTTCGGAGCGGCCGATCCAGTTTGTCTGCATGGTCTTGATCGGCTCGGGCCATTCCAGGCCGGTGAAGTCCAGCAGTTCGTCGGCGTACTTGGTCGTGCGGAGATACCACTGGTCCAGGAGCCGCTTCTCGACGCGGGTGCCGCAGCGCCAGCAGTGGCGGTCCGTGCCCTCGACCTGCTCGCGGGCCAGCGTGCCGTCGTTGGGGCACCAGTCGACGGGCGAGCTCTGCCTATACGCCAGCCCGGCCTCGAGGAACTTGAGGAAGATCCACTGGTTCCAGCGGTAGTAGGCCGGGTCGCAGGTGACGACCTCGCTCTTCCAGTCGAACGTGGCGCCCATCGAGCGAACTTGCCCGCGCATGTTGGCGATGTTCTTGAGGGTCCAATCGCGCGGGTTGATCTTGTTCTTGATGGCGGCGTTTTCTGCCGGCAGCCCAAAGCTGTCGAAGCCTATCGGCAGGAAAACGTTCTCGCCGTGCATCCGGTGGAAGCGGGCCAGCGCGTCGGTCGGCGTCATGATGTACCAGTGCCCGATGTGCAGGTTCCCCGACGGATACGGGTACATCGTGAGCAGGTAGTACTTGGGCTTGGACTCGTCCGCCAGGTCAGTGTCGTAGAGGCCGAGCTCCGCCCAGCGCCCCTGCCAGTACGGCTCGATGGCCGTGGCGTCGTAGCGATCTGTGCGGCTGCGCTCTTCTGCGGACACGGGTGACCTCTCAGTGGCTGTGTGGTTCCGGCGCGGGTTTGCCTCCGGGCGTCGCGCTCGAACGAGGTCAGTTTAGCGGAGAGGGCGTCGTGGGCCTCGCGTGTGGGCGAAGCTGCGGCCCGGCGCCGCGGATCCTGCTGCGGCCCGGCGCCGCGGATCCGGCTGCGGCCCGGCGACCATGCCAAATGCCAACCCGGGTAACGCGGTGCCGAAATGCGCGTCATCCCGCGCCCGACCGGACCATGAAGCTATGCCATATGCCTTCTCGAGACGTCAGGTGGCCGTCTTCTTGACCCGACTCGACCCGTCTTGGCCCGATCCAGGCCCAATCGCGATGTCTGCCCTTCGATGAGTCTGCGCCGCGTTGTGGGGGTTGGCGTTTGTCATGAAAGCAAGCCCGGTCGTGGCCGCCGACGGGTTCCGAAGGTACGCCCTAAGTTGCCGCCCATCCATCTTGAACCGGGTGCCGAGCAGGGTCGAATGCTCGGCAGCGTGCCGACGGTTCGTGCGCGTATCCGAGACTATCAGCCATACGCTGACTAGCTTCGGGCCCCAGCCTCGCTCGGCCGCGATCGTCCGGGCCAGGCGAACCTTGCGGTCCAGCGTGCCGAGGGCTGCGTTGATGTCCACGAACTCGGTCTTGAGTTCCAGCACGAGCAGGTGGGCCGCGGCCTCATGCCAGCCGAGCTGATCGATGACCCCGCGCTCGCCGTAGATCGCGAACGATACCTCCGGCACCACGATCCAGCCGGAGTGTGCCTGAAGCAGTCCGGCAACTTGCTCGGCCAGCGCCGAGTGACGGCGGCTGAGCAGCCGGTCCAGGTCGCCGCCGCGCCAACGAGCCACACAATCAATGCGGACGTCCAGGACCGCCGCGATCCGCCGCACCGTCTCGATCGAAAGGCACTGCCAGTGTCCCCGCTCGACCAGCGAGATTGTGGCGCGTGACACTCGGGCGAGGGTTGCGAGATCCAGCTGGCGAAGTCCTCGCCGCAACCTTACGGCACGCAATGCGGCGGCCAGCGTCATGTCGTTCATTCAGGGAGTCTGACGAGGCCCGCTTATTCGCCGCTTACGGGCCGCTCGCTTCAGCGCCCGCCTGCCGCTGGCGCCCCCGACAATGCCAAATGTCAACCCGGGTAACGCGTCGCAGGATCCCTCGAGGCGGGGAGCAAACTTTGGCTGGCGGGCTATGCCATATGCCCGCCTGTGGCATCCGCTGGCAGCCTTCTGCGCCCGATTCGACGGTCTGGAGCCCCAAGAAGTACTCGCGGTGGCCGGTGACCCTGCCCCGTGCTACGCGGATTTGCATATGTCAGGAAAGTGGCCAGGCCCGGCGCGTGCCTCGCGGCACTCCCGGCACTCGCGGCACTCCCGCCACGCCCGCCACGCCCGCCACGCCCGCCACGCCCGCCACCTACCCGCAGGGCCTTGCGTCCCCAGTGACCCGGCTGCTTCCATATCCGCGCATCACGTTGTCGACGATCTCGTGCGCGAATTCCTCGTTGAGATCGCCGCCGAAGACCAGTCGGAAGTAGACCGGTCCCACCAGCAGCTCGGTGGCGATGTCGGCGTTGGCATCCGGGCAGATGTCGCCGCGGGCGATGCCGCGCTCGATCATCTTTGCGACTTCCTTGCGGCGAGTCTGAACGACGGTCTCGCGAAAGGGGTCGCCCAACTTGGGGTTGCCGGCTATCTGCGAGAGCAAAGCGCGGATGACCGGACCAAAGTTGGTCTCGTTCATGGCGCGTATTGGGTTCATCACGGCGGCCAGCATTTCAGCCTCGGTGTCGCCGACATCTTCGATGCTCAAATGAGGCGCGGCCAGATCCTGAACCAGTGCCTGAGCGAGGTCTTCCTTCGTCGGCCAGCGTCGATAGATCGTGGCCTTGCCGACTCCGGCGGCTGCAGCTACGTGCTCGAGCCGGAGGCGGGTGTAGCCGTCTCGGATCAGCAGCTCACGGGCGGCGTCAAGGATCGCCCGATGAACGCGATCGCTGCGCGGCCGGCCACGGGAAACGTGCCTTATCCCAATCGCAACCGTATTGCGATACGCAACGTCTTGAAAAGTTTCGCTCACCCGTGTATGATACGGAACGTATCGTAAAGAAATCAAGGAGGAACCTTGAAATGTCAAACAAGCAAGTAGCTGTGGACAGGCAGGCAGCCATCGAGGCGATCGAAATCGCCGAGCGCGCAACCCCGTTCTGCTCGTGCGGTGAAGTCACCGCGCCGGAAGGTCGCGACGGCAGCGTGTGGCTCGAGTGCATCTCGCTCCGCGAGGAGCAGACGGGCGGAGCCATC
>DASVJA010000098.1:0-6043 GCA_036386115.1 Candidatus Limnocylindrales bacterium | reverse complement strand
CATTCCGCAAGCGGCTCATGCCCTTTACCGTGGCGCGACCGGCGACCTTCGCCCAGCCGTGGTACTCGCCGCCGCCCGTGCCGACGCCGGGTTCGGCCCAGCCCATCCCAGGCGTTCAGGCCACGCCGACTCAGACTCTCCCGAAGCCCTGATCGATCACTTTCGCCGCGGAGGCGAACGCCGCAAACGAAACGGGCCCGCTTCGGCGGGCCCGTTTCCGTGTTTGGTCTAGCCTCGGCTGGCCGTCTTTCGGTCGACCAGCGTGACGACCTCGCGCAGCCGGCTGGCCGTCTCCGCATCGATGGCGTCGGGCTCGAGGTAGGGACCGAGCCGTTCGAGGATGTCCACCACCAGGCCGAAGAAGACACTCGCGTCGGCCAGGAAGAACTGCGGCTCGTTGTTGTAGCGAACCAGCGTCAGGCGGCCCTGCAGGACTCGACGTTCATCGACGTGGGCGATCTGCGTGGAGAAGTTGTGACCCTGGATGCCGTCGGGGTTGTTGAGGTAGTTGAGGGCGTTATCGATCGCGAGACCGAAGCGGGCGCGCCAGGCGACGAGGCGCTCCTGGACCTCGGGCGGAATCCGGACCTCGGCGGTCTCGTCGAAAACCTCGGGCGTCACCGTGAGCAGACCCACCAGGGTGGCGCCGGCCCGGGCCCCGAGCATCACCTGGAGCGAGCGCTCGAGGGTGAACACCTCCGAGTCGAAGCGCGGACTGGTGATGACATCGGTCAGAAGATCCTCGACGTTGTCCAGGACGCTCGGCTCGGCGAGGGCGTTGGCGAGGTGGAGGGTTTCCTCTTTGAACAGGAACTTCTCTTCGTGGTCGAGCATCGAGGCTCCTATGCCGAGCGGCGCCAGATCGGCGATACGTGACTGTCCGGCCGCCCGCGCTGGTCGTCAGCCGAGGGATGGTAGCACCGTCCTAAGCGCAGGCGCGAACGTGCCGACCATAGCCGGGCCACGAGCGAGGAGCGCAGGCGCAACGAAGGCATCGGCCGGCTGCAGGACGAGAAGCGGCCCCGACGCGAGGGGGTGCGTCGGGGCCGCAGGAGAGTTACGAAACCAGAGTCTACGGGTACAGGCCGCGGACCGAGGTGGCGTCGGCAACGCGCTGCACGGCGAGCATGTACGCCGCCGTTCGCATGTTGACTCGCTGTTTGAGGCTCATGTCGAGCGTGCTGGCGAAGGCCTTCGTCATGATCGACTTCAGCTTCGCATTGACCTGGTCGATGCTCCAGAAGTCGCGATCGAGGTCCTGGACCCATTCGAAGTAGCTGACCGTGACCCCGCCGGCGTTGCAGAGGATGTCCGGGATCACGAACTTGCCGTTCTTGTAGAGGATCTCGTCCGCTTCGGGAGTCGTCGGGCCGTTGGCAGCCTCGGCGATGAGGCGGGCCTTGATCTTCCCGGCGTTGGCGGCCGTGATCTGGTTCTCGAGCGCCGCGGGGATCAGGATGTCGCAATCGAGCTCGAGCAGCTCGGCGTTGCTTATCTCCTTGGTGCCCGGGAAGCCGACCACCGAGCCATGCTCCTTCTTCCAGGCCAGAACCGACGTCGGGTTGAACCCTTCCGGCTTGTAGATGCCGCCGGTCGAGTCGCTCACGGCAACGATCCTGGAGCCCTGGGCGAACATCAGCCGGGCGGCGATGGCGCCGGCGTTGCCGAAGCCCTGAACCGCGACACGGCACTTGGGGATTTCCATGCCAAGGTGGCGAGCGGCGTCGATGAGGGTGTAGACGGCGCCCTGGGCCGTCGCTTCGTTACGGCCCTCGGAGCCGCCGAGCGGGATCGGCTTGCCCGTCACCACAGCCGGCGCGGTGTACCCGACGTGCATCGAATAGGTGTCCATGATCCAGGCCATGGTCTGCGAGTTGGTGTTGACGTCCGGGGCCGGGATGTCCTTGTCGGGGCCGATGAGAATGCTGATCTCGGTGGCGAAGCGCCGGGTCAGACCCTCGACCTCGCGCAGGCTCAACTTCTTGGGATCGACGATAACGCCGCCCTTGCCGCCGCCGAACGGAATGCCGACCACGGCGCATTTCCAGGTCATCCACATCGCCAGAGCCTTGACCTCGTCGAGCGTCACGTTCTGGTGATAGCGGATTCCGCCCTTGGCCGGGCCGCGGCTCAGGTTGTGTTGGACCCGGTAGCCCGTGAAGACCTCAACCGAGCCGTCATCCATCTTCACGGGGAAGTGGACGGTCAGTTCGCGTTTCGGTTCGCGCAGGACCTTGCGCAGTCCGGGAGAGAGGTTCAGATGCTCGGCAGCAAGGTCGAATTGCTGCTGGGCGACATCCCAGGCGTTGATCGCGGCTGCGATCTGCTCGGTCGCCATCGGCCGGATACCCTCCATGGCCGTGACCTCGGGCTGGAAGCCTCGGCGCCCTGGGCGCGAATTGCCCGTCCTGCGCACTGGCTCCCGGCGGTCCCGGCGATGACGCGGCGGCCGACCGAATTGGCATCGGAGAGCAGCACCGCAGGTTCCACTTGGCCGGAGTATAGACCTCCTTCCAAACGATGCCATTCACCCGAAGTCACAGGCCCACAGGCTGATCGGCCTAACGTTACGAGGGTCAACCAGCCGATTCGCCGAATGAATCGAGGCATTCTCAGCCAAATGCCAAAGGCGGCTACGTTTCGCGGACGAGCACCGCACCGTATGCGCCGGGACCGACGTGGGCACCGATGACCGGCCCGATGATTTGCGTCGTGACGAGCCTCGGCGCGGGTCCCGGCATTGCCGCGAGGACGGCGTCGTGGAAGGCGGCCGCGTCGGCCGGCGGTGAGTACAGGATGTGGACCTCGGTCGCCGGCTCGGAAGTGAGAAGCTCGATTGTCCGAGCCATGGCCTTGGTCCGAGTGCGCGGCTGCTCGGTCGCGACGACATAGCCGTCGACGACCGTGATGATCGGCTTTACGGAAAGCATCCCGCCGACGGCGGCCTTGGCGGCGCTGATCCGGCCACCCTTGCGCAGGTTGTCGAGCGTCTCGAGGCCGACAAACAGCGTCGTGCACGCCACGAGCTTCTCCATGGCAGCGGCGATTTCGCCTGCCGAGGCGCCACGGGCCGCCATCGCCGCCCCGCGTAACGCCTTCGATCCGATTGCCATCGAAGCCGACCCGGAATCGACGATGTGGATTTCCCTGTCGGGCAGCATCTCCCTGGCCACGCGCGCGCTCTGGATCGTGGCCGAGAGCGTCTCGGTGAGGCAGACGCAAACGATGCTGTCGGCGCCGGCCCGGAAACAGCCGTCGAACGCCAGCTTGAACTGGCCGGCGCTCGGAGCCGCGGTGTGGGCGAAGTCGGAATCCGGCAGACTCATCAGCTGCCAGAATTCCGCCGCCGAGAGTTCGTCGGGCGAGAGGTAGCTCCGCTTCCCGATCGACACGGACAGGGGGACTTGCAGGATCCCGGCCTCGCGAAGTCTGATCGGGTCCAGGTCCGATCCGGAATCAGTGACGATGGCGACTGTCATCGCTACTCCTCGACGGTTGGCTCGGCTGGCCGATTGCCCTCCCCGCCCGGCAATACAAGGGTATCGCGTATCGACTCACTTATAGAGACCGATCCGCGGCGCCCGGCGAGGCTGTCTACGACGGGGCCCTCATGGGCACGCAGGTTCAGCAGCGCGGCTATCCCGATGACGAGCAGGAACGCAGTCGCGACGACAAGCCCGTCGATGCCCTTCCATGAAGCGGCCACGGCTCCGATCACGGCACCGAGCACCTGCCCAACACCCAGGAAGACCGAGTAGAGACCCATGATCGCGCTACGGTCTGCCTCGAAACCCTCGCTGACATCGGCGAGCAGGCCGAGAGCGGCGGGGGTGGCCCCGGACATGATAAACAGGGCGACTACCGCGACCACGCCGAGGGATGCCAGGATCGGAGTGGAGATACCCCCAAGGTGGTTGATGGCGAGCACATCGGCGGCCATGACCACGAAGGCTGCGACACCCATCATCAGCATGGTCGTGCGGCGGAAGCGGGCATATACGGTGCCCCAGAACAGCAGTCCTGCGCCGAAGATGACCGCCAGAACGGCCTCGCCGATCCCGATCGTGGTGGCCGAGACGCCCTTCATCAGGAACTGGCTCGTATCGGTGATGTTGCCCCTGATCAGAAGTGGCGCCTGCAGCGCCCACAACCCCAGGATGGCGTTGATGGCGAGCCAGGTCGGCGCGAACAGCAGCACCTTCCGGCTGGTCACGATCCGCCAGTATCGCGAGAGCGCCGCGGCGCGAACCCGGCCTTCGGCGGGCTCAGCCATGACCGGTTCGGGCGCGGGCCTCGGGCGCGGGGCTTCGGACACGCCGTACGCATACAGCGCCAGAGCGGTCAGGTAGAAGAGGCAGTTGAGGAAGAACGCCGTTCGGCCGAGCGAGTCCCAGAGCAGCCCGCCGACGGCCGGACCGACTGCCAGCATCCCCCCCAACGACACGAATTCGAATAGCGAGACGACGCGGCCCCTGAGCTCCTCGCTGCCCTCGGTCTCCGCGGCGATGAATCCGAGAGTGGATGGGATCGAGGCCGCCGTCGAACTGCCCTCGAGAAGACGGGTCACGAAGAGCACCGGCAGGTGCGTGGTAAGGCCGGTCATGAACACAGCCACACCACCGAAGATGGGGCCGAGCAGCATGATGACCTTGCGGCCGTAGCGATCCGCAAGGACGCCGAAGACGATCGCACCGGTGAGTTCCGTGGCGTAGAAACCGCCCGTGAGCAGCGAAATCTGACCCGGCCCCGAACCCGTGTGCCTGGTCGACTGGTCGATAAGGAAGACGAGCATGACGCCGGTGACGGCCGTGCTGACTCTCAACACGAATGTGGCCAGGAGCATGGAGACGATCGAGCGGTTCACACCGGATAGCCTAGCGGCTGGGCATTCGACCCGCGCAGCCCGCGGAGGACGGACGCTGCCGGGGGTCGGGCTATACTCGATGTTCCGGTGCCAATCCGCATCGCCCCGCCGACGCCCGCCTGGAATGGGCGCGCAGTCTCGATCTGGACCTTGCGCCCGGAAGTCCGCGATCGCATGATTCAACGAACCAGCATGCAGGAGGAGCCGGCTTTGTCGCAGCGCCGCTCCCTGCCTACCTCCACCCACACCGAAGGGGCCTCCGTCCTGGCCGCCGCGGCGCGAGTCGACAGGCCCACGCGACGCCGCGCCGGCGTCTTCCGCCGGGCCATCCGCCACGAGATCCGTCGCATCGAGGATCCGCGGCGACTCACGATGATCCTGCTCCTGGGTCTTGCGGCCGGGCTGGTGCTTGCCGGACTGCTGGCGCGCGGCGAGGCGGCCGGCGCCGATACCCGAGCCTACTGGGCCGCGGGCCGGTTGTGGCTGAGCGGGGGCGATCCGTACCATCCCCAGGGTCCCTACATGCCCTACGTGTACTCGCCCTGGATGCTGCCTCTGTTCGTGCCGTGGTCGATCCTGCCGTGGGACGTGGCTTGGTTCTTCTGGCGCGGCGCCACCATCATCGGCCTGGCCTGGAGCGTGCACTGGGCGTACAGCCGCCGGCCAATGACCACCTCGATCCTGCTGGTCCTGCTGGCGTTCCCGATTGCCGCGAACCTGGACACGGGCAACATCAACCTGCCGCTGGCGCTACTGCTCTTCGGAGCCCAATTCTCGCGACCGTCGCTGGCCGGCCTGTTGTGGATGGTCGCGACGACGGTGAAGTGGGTGCCAGCCGTCTTCTGGCCGTTCCTGTCGCCCCGCGGACGACTGTGGGGCGTCTTCTGGACCATCCTCGCCGTCGTGCTCACGGCCATCACTCTGCCTCAGACCCTGGTTCAGCTCCACGTTCTGTTCTCGTTCGAGCGCCCGCTACGGGTGGACTACCTGGTGTTCATCTGGGCGATCGTGCCCTGGGCGTGGAGCCACCCCGAAGCATTCCGCTGGCTGATGCCCTCGACCTGGCCCGGGGCCGCGCAGGCCGGAGCGGCGGCGGCGAAGATCTGGCACGTCCATTGGAGACGCAGTCCGGAACGGACCTACGAGACGCTGCGGCGGGTCGTGCGGACGCGGGTCCGC
>DASVJA010000097.1:0-19136 GCA_036386115.1 Candidatus Limnocylindrales bacterium | reverse complement strand
GGTTTGGTCGCGAAGGTCGCGAAGGTCGCGGCGAGCCCGCGGAAGAAGGCGTTGCCGCCGAAGCCAGACCGGCTCGATCGGCCGGGCGTGGCCTGAGCGGCCGATCCGGTATCGCCGCCGCCGCAGCCAGCGCTGCCGCCGGAGTTGCCCCTCGGTCCGGTGGTCGCCTGATCGCCTTGCCGGGCGAGAAGCTCTCCCGCGCCGCATTGGCCGCCCAAGCCGCCGCCGAAGGCGAGCCGAACGAAGGCGAGCCGCTCGATGAGACGGCCGCCGAAATCATCGAAGGTGCCGACGGCGAAGGTGCCGATGGCGAAGGGGCCGAAGGCACGCATCGCCGCCGCCGTCGTGGCGGACGCGGACGCGGTCACGGCCGTTCCCAGTTTGCCGGCGAAGCCGGTGAGGGTGCCGAAGGCGATGCCGCCGAGACCGAAGAAGGTCTTCCGGCTGCAGCACCGGCGCCGCGACCGAATCAGTTCGGGTCCGTCTGGGACTCCCAGATAGGCATGGACACGAGGCCGGCGCGTCTCGCGCCCATCTCCCAGGACGAAGACGACTTCGCCGAGCCGGAGATCCCGGAATACCTCCTCGCCGAGCGGCGCCGCAACGCTTCGGGGCGTGGCGGTCGGCCTCAGGGCGGCGGCGGACGCGGAGGTGCGCGCAGCGCCTACGCATCGGCCATGGATCGCGAGCGGTACGGAACCCGCGGCACCTCGTCGCGCTATCCGGAGCCGGCTCGCCAGATGCCGTCTCAGTCGCAGCCGCCCCGCCGACGTGACGATCGACCGGTTCGACAGCCGCAGCCTCAGCAGCGCCGTGGCGCCGTGGTCACGCCCCGAATGGGTCGCGACTCCTCCGAGCCGTGGAGCGAGGTTCCGCCGGAGCTCGAAGAGCTTCTGCGAGCCCAGCTCTCCACAAAGCTAAGCCGCTCCGCAGAGGCCGACACCGGTCGCGCCGCTGAAGTCGTTTCGGCCGACGCAGGCGATGCCGTTGAGGCCAAGGCCAAGCCTGCTCCTCGAAGCCGCCGCAAGCCGGCCGCCGCCGCCGAGGCCGTCGGCGAGGGCACGTTCATCGAGACCTTCACGATGGACGACGCCGCCGCTGCTCCGGTCGAGAAGGCCAAGCCCGCTCCTCGAAGCCGCCGCAAGCCGGCCGAGGTGAGCGCCGCGGTCGCGGTCGATGCCGAAGCAGCCCCGGCTGCGGAACCCACCGAACCCGTTGCTCCGAAGAAGCGCGCCCCGGCTCGACGCAAGCCCGCCGCCGCCGCTGAAGCCCCCGCCGAGGGCGGCGAGACGGCCGGCGAGTAGCCGCCGTGTGAGTTCGAGCAAGCCGTGAAGAACGCCGCGACGCGAGGCCAACCGCGCGCCCTGGCCGAGGTCGATTCGATGATCCTCGGCCGGGCGCCGCATGCCGTCCTGTTCGTTGGGCCCGGGTCCGTGGGCAAGACGACTCTGGCCCTGGACCTGGCCGCGGGTCTCTTCTGCAACGATCCCGACCCCGCGGCCCGCCCTTGCCGGGATTGCCGGGGCTGCCGTCAGGTGGCCTCGGGAAACCACCCGGATCTGCATCGTCTGGCGCCTGAAGGGCCGGGCGGTCAGATCCGCATCGGCAAGGCTTCGGACCCGGAGCAGGGCACCGTCCGGCACGTTATCGGCGAACTGTCGTTGCTGCCGGTAGAGGGCGGGGCGCGCGTCGTGATCGTCGAGCAAGCCCACCGTCTCAACGACGACGCCCAGAACGCGCTTCTGAAGATGCTCGAGGAACCACCGGCCGGCGTCACGATCATCCTCTGTGCCGACGACGAGGAATGCCTCCTTCCCACAGTACGATCCCGCTGTATTCGCGTCCGTCTGGGAGCTGTCGGCGGCCGTGAAATCGAGGAATGGCTCTCTGAGCTCGGCGTGGCCGAGCCTCCGCGGGCTGCTCGCCTGGCCCGGCTTGCCGACGGCCGACCCGGTCTGGCGCTTGCCTACGCCAATTCGGTGGACGCCGAGCGAGTGAGGGGCGAGATTGCCCGCGGTATCGTGGACATGCTCTCTCAGAGTCGGCAGCCGAGATTGGCCGCGGTCCGGGAGCTGATGAAATCCGCAGGGGCCCTGGACGTGGCGCTGGACGAGTGGCGTCGTTCGGCCGCGGCCGATGCGGCAGCCTCGAATGGAACCGCGCCGGCGAGCGGTCGTGGCAAGAAGGGCAAGGGGGCGAAGGCGGCGGTCGTGACCGGGGATCCAGATGATGCGTCCGGCGCGTCGGCGAGTGCCGCAGGCGATGATGCGGCCGCTCCCAAGCTTGCCGCCGCGGATCGGCGATCGGCCGCGAACACGCTCGTGGAGATCTGGTCGTCTGTGGGCCGCGATCTGGCGGTGGCTCGTGCCGGTGGCGTGCGGCAGCTCCATGAAATGGCGCTCATCGACGACGTCCGGGCGGTCGCACCGCTCGTCTCCGTCGCGACGCTTCAGATATTCCTGGAGCAACTCGGCAAGGTCGCAACTCAGCTGGACGAGAACGTGAACCCGGAGCTGGCCCTGGACGTGCTGGCCATGAGCTGGCCTCGCGTGGACGGTACGCCGTCGCGATGACGCCCCCGGAAATGGCCCGCCTCGAGGCGCACATCAAGGGCCGCGTCCACGGCGTCGGCTTTCGCTACTTCGTCATCACCCGCGCCGAGCATCTCGACCTAACCGGCTGGGTTTCGAACGAGCAGGACGGCAGCGTCCGCGTCGTTGCCGAGGGTCCGCGAGTGGATCTCGAAGTTCTGCTGGATGAGCTACACGCGGGCCCGGCATCAGCCATTGTGGAATACGTGGCCGAGGATTGGTTGCCCTACACCGGCACCTGGGCGAGTTTCGGGATCAGGTCGGCGGGACATCGCGGGGACTAGGGGATGGGGAAGGCAGTCTGACCGGGGCGCCCCGCAATGGATCGAGCCGTAGAATCTTCCTCACCAAAGGACGCTTGGGGCCGCGACGGCTTGACGAGGCCCAGGCCACGAGCGGACCGCACATGATCGGGATGTAGGTGGCCGAGTACAAGAGCCCTCCGTTGGTCGGGTTGATGAGCGCGGCCCGAATCCAGTCCCACCATAGCCAGCCGAACGGCAGGCAAGCCAGCCCGAAGGCCAGCAGCGCGATCCACCAGGACCGGCGATCCGCACCAAAGAACCCGAACGGCAACAGGGCCGGCGTGGGCTTGATGAAGATGAAGACCGATGGCCAGCGATAGAGGGTACCCAGGAATCCGGCCGCGATAACCCACATTGAAGGTCCGCCGACGAGGAACTCCTGCCAGGTGGCCGGCCACAGGCAGACGAGCGCCAGTCCGAGCCATCCCCACGGCGACGGCTTGAGCCGCCACAGGCTCCAGATGATCACACCCACCGGGACGAGCCACCATACGAGCGGCGGCAGCACCGTGAACGGCAATAGCAGCAACAGGACGACCGGGGGGAAGAGTGGATCGCTCAGACCCTGGCCTTCAATCGCGGCGTAGTGGATTGCATAGGGACCGCTGAGCTGATACGGCTGGTAGAAGCTGCCCGTAGCGAGCCAGCGGGATGCCGCCGACATGTAGAGGTCGTGCTCAAGCCCGACCGTCGTCGACCAGGCGGAGAACACCCAGACGAACCTGATTACGGAGAAGACGAGGAGACCGGCCGCGGTCCATTTGGCTACGAACCGCCACTGGAGATTCGGCACGAACACCCCACCTCGCTGCGCCTGTGGCGATAGAGTCCGCAATTCTAGCTCCCCGGAACCGGCCCAACTCGCGTCGCGCCGCCCAGAACGCAACGCCTGGGAGCCGGCGCAGGCACCTACAGTGGCTAGCCTGATTCTCCACGCGGAGCGTCGGGCGATGCCCGATGAGGTTGCTTCAGGCGGAATTGGAGTCGGCGGATGGACGGTCGCCTCGGGGATCTGGTACTGCCACCCACTGTGCCGTTGAGACCGCCGCGGTCGGGGCGCGGGTTGGCGTTTATGCCGCTCATAGCGCTCGTCGCGGCAGTCGCCGTAGTGGCAGGGATCGCGTTTGGGTATGGGATCGCGCCGAAGCCGCGCCCTCTGCCATCTTCGTCTCAGACCATGGCCGGGCTGTCGTTGGTCGAACCTACAACGCCGTGGGGATCGGCGATCCCATCGTTCCCCGCGGTTGGACCCGCTCCCACCGGATTTGAGGTTCCGCCGCCGGGCGGGCTCACGCTGAGCCAAGCAGTGTCGGCGCTGAACGATTCCGGGACGCCGCTCAGGAAGTTCGGGACGAACCTCCCGGAGCTGGCTGTGGTCTACGCCCGTGTCGAGCGTTACGCCGACCTGCCGTCTCCGGTCAACTCGCCCGAGGCCTGGGTCTGGGCGATTGCCGTCAGCAGCTCCTTGCTCAGTTCGCCGCCGTGCGGTCAGCCGAATACGCCCCAACCCTGCCCATCGCCGGCTGCCACCACGATGTTCATCCTCAACTACAACACGGGCGCGTATCTGCAGGACTGGAGCCCGGCGTTTCCCTGATAGGGCTTCGGCCCTACGGCATGCTGCGGATCATTCCACCGTCGATCGGCACGAAGGTGCCGGTCTGGTAGCAGGCGGTCTCGGAGCAGAGCCAGGCTACGTACGCGGCCAGTTCGTCGGGTGCGCCATATCGGCCGGCGGGGATGTTCTTCTCCAGGGCAGCCCGCACAATTGCTTCCGTCGTGCCCTCTTTCTGGGCCCGAGCCTTGTCCAGGGTGCTGGTCCTGGCCGTGTCGATCCGGCCGGGGATGACGCCGTTGACGGTCACGCCGTCGGCGATGACTTCTGTGGAGATGGTCTTAAGCCAGGCCATCAGCGCGCTCCGGCAGGCGTTCGAGTAGGCCAGGTTCGGGATTGGCTGACGGATGCCGGACGACATGATCGAAACGATGCGGCCCCATCCGCGCTGGCGCATGCCGGGCAGAAGAATGGTCGCCAGTTCGATCGGCGTCAGGGCCAGAAGCTGGAAGGAACGACGCCACTCCTCCATATCCGTCTTGGTTGCATCGGCCGCGATCGGGCCGCCGGCGTTGAGCACGGCAATGTCGATGGGGCCGAGGCTTCGCTCTGCCTGCCAGGCCACTTTGGCGGCCGTCTCGGGATTTGCGGCGTCGCCGGCGATGGTCACCACGACCACAGAATGAAGCTTCCGGATCTCCTCGGCGGCCTTCTCCAGGGCATCGCCACCTCGAGACCAGAGAGCAAGCTTGCAGCCTTCAGAGGCGAGCCGCTCGGCCGTCGCCCGACCGAGCCCCGCCGAGGCGCCACCCACGAGCGCCGTTCGACCTTTGAGCCCGAGGTCCATCTCATCCTCCGATCGGTACCCGTGCCGGCCGCGTGGCCGCGGCGAACCGGGACGCTATGCGGTTCAACGTAACCGTAGATCGAATGGAGCCCGCTGTCCCGCTCGATTTGTCCTGGGTCGCCTCGGACCAGCCGATGAGCCCGACTCCCGGTAGGCTTGTCGTGTGACCGACCGCGAGCAACCAACCCCAGCAACCGCCGGCGAAGTCGTCGACCGCGCGGCCGAGGCGTACTCGGCCCTGGCCGAACTGGCCGAAACCATCGAGGACGAGTGGCAGTACGTCACCGATCTCGTGGACTTCTATCTGCCCGGCATCCGCTCTCTGGCCGAGCCGCATCCGGGGGCCATCTTGCCCGCGGCACAGGTTACGGCCGTGGACGAGGCGATTGCAGAAATCGCGTTGGTTGAGGATCCGCACAAAGCCATCGACTGGCTGTCGACGTTTCCGCATGTTGTCGGCCTGGCTTTGGGCGGTGATGTAGATGGTGCCGGCGGCGAGCGTGGGCCCGGTGGAGGCGCCGCGGGCCGGCCGGCGACCGGCGAGGACGATGATTCGCCCTTCGGCGCATTGCGGGGCTTCCGATGAGATTTCAGGATGCGGCCAAGGATGCCCGGGCGGTTGTCTATGCGGGCATCCAGGCGGATCCACTTGTTGCCCGAGCGGCCACGCTGCTGGTCGACGCCACGACTGCGGAGCGGTTGCTTGCCCGAGCGGCCATGAACGGCGAACGGACGGATCCGGAGACGTGGCGACGGATGTTCCCGGCACTCTTTGGCGAGGATGTGGACGCAGGCCTGCGCGATCATGCGGGCCGGGTTCTGGCCGCGTCCCTGGAGGTCGCGGAACGCGGCGAGGCTGCTCGGAGCCAATACCGGGGCGCCCTGGTCGAGGAGCTGACCGCTCGTCTGCTGGCGGGCCGGGCAGGGCCGGACGCGCCCGTCCGTCGAGAGCGGCGCGTCCTTTTCGACGGCGTCCGGGCGGAGATCCATCCATACGACGTGACCGTCGAATCCTCCACGAACCCGGAGGTCTACGACTGCAAGTGGGGTGCGCGCGGCATCAATGCCGACGTTCTCAACCAACTCGACGACGCCCGGGCCCATGCCGCCGAAGAGGACCTGAAACTCACGGTTGCGATCGTCGTATTCGACTCGCGCAGCTCATGCGAATTGCGCCTGGACAGGGCCACGGCCGAGCACGCCGGGACCCGGCTCATCGCCCTCGAATCATTCGATGAGCTGGCGCGGGGCGGCAAGTGAGCCACTCCGCCGAACCTCTGGACATCCTGGCGGACCAACTGCCTCACCATATCGTCCGACCCTATCGGGTTCGCTTCGAAGAGGCGACCGCGACCGAGACGATGCGTACCGCCGTCTACCTGGCCTGGGCGGCCGACATCGCCTGGCAGCACTCGACGCTGCTCGGCTTCGACCGTGATTGGTACAGCAGCCGCGGTCTCTTCTGGTTGGTCCGTTCCGTGCGCCTCGACGTTCTTTCGCCGATCCGCACATACGACACGGCGTACATCACGACTCAGGTGACCGGCTATCGCCGCATTGGCGCCCATCGCCACAGCGAGGTCCGTGACGGCGCGGGCCGGTTGCTGGCCGGTATCGAGATCGACTGGGTGATGACCAACGAAAAGGGCGTGCCCGCTCGGGTCCCGAACGAGATGATCGGGTTTGTAGCCGACTCAACGGCCACGTTCGACATGTTCAAGCTGAACCTGCCACCGACCCCGCCGGATGCGGCAGAGCTCACCTTTGGGGTTCGCCGGCGGGACCTGGATCCCCTGGGACACGTCAACAACAGCGTCTATATCGATTATCTCGAGGAGGCGCTCGAGGCGTCCGGAGAGGGCTCGCTGCTGACTCAGACACCTCGACACTACGAAATCGACTTCGTTGCGGCGGCCGAGCGTGACAACGTCCTGACGGGTCGGACATGGCAGGTCGAAGATGGCTGGGCCTATCGGCTCAGCCGCGACGACGGTTCGGAGGTCTTTCGAGCGCGGGTGACCTGCGCCGGCTAACCGGCGGCACGGCCGACTAGCTCTTGGCTTCCTCGTCGGGACTCGGGGCTTCGGCGGCATCGCTTGCCGCGGCGGCCTGTCGGGCTGCCTCGGCGGCCTTGCGCAGATCCGCGGCCAGGTCCTTGCTTCGGGCGGCCAGCTTGTCGCCGACATGCTCGGTCACATCGGCGGCCTTGTGGGCAACCGGTCCGGCGTTTTCGGCAGCGACCGCGGCAAGTTCGGCGGCCTTGGCGGCAACGTCGCGTAGGACCGGGCCGCCCGTCTTTCGGGCTTCTTCAATCATGACCTGAAGCTGGCCGAGCCATCGCTCACCCAGTTCACGGGCCTGCTGACCACGGTCCTTGCCGCCGGTCGGATCGCCTGCGCCGGGCTGCTCGTTGCTATCCATTTCAATCACCTCGATCTGGGCGAGGATTCGCTGCCCCTCGACATCTGGCAGTGGCAATCGTACGCCCGGGGGGAAAGGATCGCCTAACGACGTACCGATTCCATGAGTACCGACCCCGCCAAGGGTCGATTGGTTCGCCGAAGTCAGGAGGTGGGCTGGATCGGGATTTCGGAGAGCCCGGATCCGCCGTGACCGGCAGAGTCGACGAGGGTTACGCCCCGGCGGTATGTAGTCGAGGGGCCGGCCTATGGCTTGTTGGGGTCCACGGCGCGCCACTGGGAGACGCGGTTTTCCAGCTCCGGGTCCTCCCAGGGAGCGGCCAACTCTGCCATGTCCGTCTCGCCGGCAGGCCCGGTCTCGTCCAGAAGTCCGGCTTCCAGGGCCTCCAGAGCTTCGTCCGAAGGGGCGTTGACCTCGATGGCCTCATCGCCCGTTGGGTTCATGACGATCGAGCCGGCATTCTCGATCTGAGCCTCGAGTTCCATCTTGCGCATCTCAAGGCGGACTGCCTCGCTGGGCGGTTCGAACGCGGCTTCGCTGACTGCGGGGACGTCGTTGCCGGCCAGCAGCCAGGCCTTGGGGTCGAGCGCTTCGGGCAGCTTGCCATCGTCCGCGAGCTCCAGCTTGACCGCCGGATCAACTACCGTCAGGCCGGGCAAATCCTTCGCAATCGCGCCTTCCACAAGTGCGTTGCACTTTGGGCACGCGTCGGCGCTCGACGGGATCGGGGTGGAGCACCAGGGGCAAATGCGGTTGGTCTCTTCCATGAGGTGCACCCTAGTCCACCGCGACCGTTCTGGACTATCCGACGTTTGGGCCATAGAACGACCATGACCCCGGTGCCGGCCGCGTGTCCCTCTCAAGATAGGCGAGCCGGCGGCCGCGTGCGCGGCAGTTTCGCGCCCGTCGCTCCAGCCGACCGCAGCAATTCGCCGTCTCTGGCGGCCGGCCGTACTAGGCCTGGCGCTCTAGCAGTACCCCCTCGAAATCCTTGCCCGGACGGCTCAAGCGTGCAGGGCACAGCGGACGCGGAGAAACCTACGCTGACTCGGGGCCTATTGTCCCCGCGCTTTCGCGTTGCCCAATTTGGATCGAGGTCAAGGTCGTGACTGCTCGTTGGGCCCGGCGGCGGCTCGCTACCGGACTTGTCGCCGTGATGCTCGCACCGGTGCTGGCCGTTCTGCTGAGTGCCATTCCCGGCATGCCCGGCGCCCAGGGCGTGGACGATCCAACACCATTCGTCACGTTTGCCGGCGTCCCGACCGCGCCGTTCATCGGCCAGGACGTCGCCTTCGACGTTTCCTTTTCGAATACTTCGGGGACGAAGGCCGGGTACGGGCCGTACATCGACCTGAGTCTGCCGCTGGGGCCGGACGGTAACGACGGGCTCACGTTCGTCGGCGCCACATATCTATCCGCGCCCGTCACGTCGACCGTGCTCACGGCCGTGGGCAACTGCATCACCCACCCGTATGCCGTTCAGACCTCCGGGCTACCGGTGCAGATGTGCGGGCTCGTCGAGGGCTCGTCCTACGTTGTCCTGCGCTTGCCGTTCGGCTCGTTCACGCCGGGGCAGCCGGCCGCGATCGTCCATGTCACGACTCATCTCAGCAGTCTTGCGGACGCAGGCACAGTCCAGACCATGACCGCCAGAGGCGGATTCCAGTTCGGCGCGACGCCGCTCAACGACTACGCGACGGACGCGAGCATCGTCGGTGTGTCGACGACCACTGCGGACATCTCCCCGACGGTCATCAGCGTCACCAAGAGCTACATCGGGCCTGAGAACGAGACCGCCACCGGCCCCAACTACCCGCGGAGTTATCGAATCAACGTCTCGGTTGCGCCCGGCCAGCCCATCGGCAACCTGACAATCGTTGATGCGCTGCCGAATAGCATGCAGTACCTCTCGACGAATACTCCACTCCCCGGCCACGAATTCGCGAGCATCACGGAGCCCTCGACCGTCACGCCGGGCGGGAGCCTGACTATCAACTTTGGGCCCGTGACCGGCACGGGTGGCGTCGACGCAACCGCTACGTTCAACTTCAACATTCCGCGAGTCGATTCTGTGGCGGCAGCGGTCCTGCCGGCGACCACGGGTGCGTTCAACACATCCATGGACAGCGTGACCGGCTCCGGTACCTGGACGCCGACCGACGTGCGCGACACGCCGACCGTCGTTACGTCCAACGCCGCAACCCACACCCTCAACGACAAGTCCATCGCCGTCCAGAAGACCGTGGCTCTGATCAACGACAGCGGTCCGACGGGCGTCAATCCGGGCGACACGCTTCAGTGGACCGTCCAGGTGGAGGTCTCCGACTACTTCGCCCTCAATACCATCGCTGTCGACGACCTTCTTGGCGACGGCACGCTCTTCGACACGGGTTTCACACCGACCCTGCAAGTCGACGGCAACGGTTTCACGAGCGTGGCGGCCGCCTTCGACGCGGCCAACTACAGCAACGCCCCGACTCCGGACGGTTCGACGGGCAAGACGCTGATCTCGTTCAGGCTCTCGAATGAACTGATCTCGCGGGGTTACAACGGCCGAATGGTCGGCGGTTGCGTGGACCCGGCGGGCGTTGCCACCCCCAATTGCTCCATTTACAACAACGGTGCGACGACGGCCACGGTCGTCTTCCGCTCCATCGTTCAGCAGACGTACGTCAAGACGGGAGTCGAGGTCGTTGAAGGCGACACGCTCCACAACGACGCAGCCGCCACCGGCATCGTTCTCCATACCAATGACTTCAGCTCAACCGGCAACACCATCGGCGACGGCAGTGCCGGCGTGGCAGATATCGGAACCAGCGCCTCTGTCGAGATCCAGCGCGGATCTCTCGCAAAGACGATCTACGCGGTCAACGGCATCGTGCGCGATCCTGAAGACACGTCGCCGGTCCACGTCTCGCCCGGCGACACAGTCACGTATCGGCTTGTTCAGTCCTTCCCAACGAGCCGAACGGACGACTTCCGCATCTACGACTACCTGCCGTTGCCGGTCTTCGCCGCCTCCGGTATGACTTTCGATCCGGTCATGAGCGCAGATGCCCCGGCGGCCGATCACGCCAAGTACGGCCCGGAGGATTCGTTCCATCTGAGCTGCAATTCCCTCGTTCCGGCCAGTTGTCCGGACGCGCCCTCGCCGGCGGTGACCTTCGACGGGACCGCCAACAGCCTTGAGTTTGCCTACGGCGACTACGCTCTGTACCCGCCGGCCTTCAGCCAGGCCGACATCCTCTTCACCGTCACGGTCTCCACGAACCCGTTCGCGGATGGCCTTCTGCTGACGAACCAGGCTCGCAGCCAGACCCGGAACGCGATCGGCACACTTCAGACGGCCGATGCCATCATCCAGCTCACTCTGGATCAGCCCGTGCTCGGCATAAAGAAGGGCGTGGTCCGGACCGACAACGTGGCCGGCGTCTTCTCGCCGCCGACCACCGGTCCGGTGACATTCGACGCTCCCGGTGCTCCCCCGACGATCACATGTCCCGGGTTCGGCGGCGGCCCGATCACGAGTGCAAACCTCGGCACCAGCCCGATCGATAGCGACCTGACCGGCGTTGATGCCGGGGACTATGTCCGGTTCGCCATCGTGGTCGAGAACAAGGGCCACTCCGCGGCCTTCGACGTTACGGTCAACGACACACTCCCGGCCGGCTTCATTGCGCCCGCCGGCGGCATAGAAATGTGCGTTACCACCGGCGCCGGTGTCGCCATCGGCACCTCCAACCTTGGGACGGGGCTGTTCGACGTCACCGGCGGGATCCAGCTGGATAACGGCGGTAGCGGATCGCTCGCCGCCGGGTTGTCGGGCTCGGGCGTGGTCAACGGCACCGGCTCGAATATCGCCGTGATCACTTACACGCTCCAGGTCGACATCTCTGCCGTCCCGTCGAGCGTCATCACCAACACGGCCACGCTCACCAACTTCAGCAACGACCCCGGAGCGGCCAACCATCTCTCCGGAACGCCGTCCGACACGGCGACCGTGACGATCGCCTCCCCGTCCATGACCAAGTACCTGATCGCGACCAGCGAGACGACCACCGGTGGGACCAGCGTCGCCATCGGTGAAATCCTGACTTACCAGGTTGAGATAACCGTCCCCGAGGGCACGTCGAACCTCACTCACGTGGTCGACTCGCTGCCGGCCGCGGTTCCCTATCGGCTCGTTCCGATGGACTGCTCTCCGATCACGGCATCGGCGGGGCTGACCTCGTCCACGGTGACGTTCGGCGACCCTTGTGCCATGGGAACCAACCCGACCGTGAGCGGCAATGCCATGACCTTCGACCTGGGAACGGTCGTCAATTGGAACTCGAGCAACGGCACCGCCGAGACGATCGTGCTCACTTACCGCGTCGTGGTTACGAACGTTCCGGCCAACACTCGCGGCGCGATCCTGCAGAACAGCGCCGCCCTTACATGGACGGGCGGCTCGCTGACTCCGGTAGCCGCCGACAGCGTGACCATCGTCGAGCCGAGCATCACAACGGCCAAGACCTCCGACAAGACCATCGGCGACTCGGGCGACACGATCCAGTACACCGTCACGATCCTGAACGTGGGGACGGGCGGGAACCGGGCGGATGCCTTCGGCATAACGCTGTCCGACCCGCTTCCGACCGGGATGACCTACGCCGGTGCGTTCACCAAGGTGAGCGGAACCGACCCGGACTCCCCGTGCACGGTCGGAGCCACGATCATCTGTTACTGGGCGCATCTCGTCCAGGGAGCCGGCTACTCGTTCACATTCGAGGCGACCATCGACCAGACGGCCGCTCCCGGCCACACCTTCGCCAACACGGCCACCTCGATCTGGAGTGGCCTGCCCGGCGATGTCACGGCCCCACAGAGTCCTGCCTACAGCGCTGTTTCCACGGAACGGACCGGACTTGCGACCGACCCGGGCGGCGCGTCGGTGAACACCTACCACTCCCTCTCGACGCGTAACGTCGGCGTTCCGACCATCACCATGGCCAAGACCCAGTTCGCGACGAACCAGGCGCACACCTCCGGGACCAACGTCGCCATCGGCGAGATCGTCTCGTATCGGATCGTGGCGACCATTCCCGAGGGCACGACACCCGCCGCGCAGCTGATCGACACGCTTCCAGCGGGAATGGCGTTTGTCCACTGCACCAAGATCGAAGCGTCTTCGGCCGACGTCCAAGGCACGTTTGCGTCCGCCTGCAGTGATCCTGCAAACCCGACCGTTGGGGCGGGCGGCCAGCTGGTCACCTTCAGTCTCGGCACGATTACGAACGTCAACGTGGACAACGGCACTCCCGAGACGATCACCCTCGAGTACGACGCCGTCGTCCTTAATGTGGCCGGCAGTGTCCACGGAACCCTGCTCACGAACAGCGCCAGGATGTACTGGACCGGCGGGAATTCCGCCATTGCCTCTGCCCCGAACGACAGGGTCGTCGAGCCGATCATGACCCTGAGCAAGACTCCGTCTCCGGTGATCGGCGACGCGGGTGACACGATCGACTACACAATCGTGGTCGCCAACCCGAGCGTCAGCAATAACGCCGACGCCTTCAACGTCGTCTGGACCGACGCAATTCCGGCCGGCCTCACGTATGTCCCGGGCTCGCTCCAGTGCACGGGAACCTGTCCGGTGCTCGATGACTCGCTTGCGCCGGTTCTTTCCGGCACGTGGGCCTCGTTCACGCTTGCTGCTCCGGTTGCCACCATCACCTATCAAGCCCAGCTGAACTGGGACGTCCCGTCCGGATCCCACTACGACAATACGGCCAACATCACATGGACGAGCCTGCCCGGTGATATCAGGACGGCCCAGAGCACTTACAGCACCGTCTCGACCGAGCGGACCGGCGCCGGCGTCGCCGACCCGGGCGCAAACAACAACTACAAGGTGACCAAGACCGCCAGAGTGGACGTGCCCCAGCCGGTTCCTGCCAAGACGCTGGCCTACACGTCCGAGTCGGATGTCACGTCCACCAGCCCGTACGTGGTTGTCGGCGAAGTCACCCGCTTCCGAGTAGCGGTCGTCATTCCCGAGGGCATTACACCGACCGTCACGATCACCGACCAGCTGCCGGCCGGCCTGAGCTATCTCAACGATGGCACGACAACCGTGGCTCTCGTCACGAACGGCGCGGGCATGACCTCCGACGTTGGGACATTGTCCGGCGCCGGTCTCGGAGTCTCGGGCAACGGCAGCTGGGCCGGTGATCCGACCTTTGTGATGCCGGCCGGCCAGATTAGCGGCGGACCCTTCGCCGACGGCACCGACCCGACCTTTGCCTTCGGGACGCTGACGAACTCCGATCGCGACGGCGACCAGGAAATGATCGTCATCGAGTTCAACGTTCTGGTGGACAACGTCGGTACCAGCACGGCAGGTGTCGGCCTGATGGACCAGGCCACGATCTACAGCGGTGGAGTCGCTCTGGCGGCGGCCGGAACCTATACGGTCACCATTGCCGAGCCTTCCATCGCCTTCAGCAAGACAATCACCACCACGCCGCTCGATGGCGGCGACACCATCGTCTACCGCATCACTGTTACCAACGGCTCGGGTGCGGCGGTTTCGCCGGCATACGACGTCAATGTCACCGACGACCTGGATGGCCACCTCAGTCCGGTCGGTCATGTGACGGGAGGCGGATCCTCCGTATCGGCAGACGCTTCGAGCGGCAGCAGGATCGACATTACCTTCGACAGGATTCTCCCCGGAGCCTCGGCCTGGATCGACGTGACCGCGACCGTGTCCGCCACGGTGGATGCCGGCACGATCATCCCGAACACGGCCAACGGAACGTGGACGAGCGAGCCCGGCCTGTTGGGCACGACCAGTAACTCGACCGGCTCATCAACGCCGGGCGCGTCCGGTACGGCAACCGGCGAGCGCAACCAGGGCGACTTGGGTGTCTCCGACACCGTCAACACCTACCACGATACCAAGTCTGTTTCGGTCACTCTCCACACGCCGACCATCGCCAAGGGACTCCCGTCAACCGCCAGTCTGCCCGTGGGCGGCACCGCGACCTACGATCTCGTGGTCACTCTGCCCGAAGGCACGACCCGGGCTCTGATCGTCACGGACAACCTCCCGGCCGGCCTCACCCGTATGGGAGCCGTTGTCGTCCCGGGAACCTACGGCGGGACCCTGTCCACCCCGACTCAGAATGCCGATACCGGCGACCTGGGCGGAGCCTGGACCTTCACCTTCGGCGACACCGTCCTGCCCGCAGACGGATCCGCGGCCAACGACGTCTTCACCATCCGCATCACTGTGCGCGTCGCGAATGTTGCGGCAAACATCAAAGACAAGACCCTGGTCAACACCGCCAATATCACGTACACGGACCCGGTCCTGGGCGTGACCACTAGCTCGCTCACACCAGACCGCACCATCACCGTCACGGCGCCCAAGCTCAAGGTCACCAAGACGGTCAGCGCCAATAACCCGCACTTCGGCGCGACCGTGACCTACACAATCAAGATTGAGCATCAGGCGGCGTCGTCGAGCAACTCCACGGCGTATGACATCGTCGTGACCGACACGCTGCCCGCAGGCCTCACGCTCCAGACCGGGACGCTGACTCATGTGGCAGGCGTTCCGGGCGGGCAGACGGCCAACTCGGCGACTGCCGTCGGCAACACAGTCACCCTGACCTACAACTCACTGGCGTTCGGTACCACCTCCAGCTACACCTTCGACGCGGTCGTCGGTGCGGTCGGCGTCGTGACGCTGGGCCAGACGCTGACCAACACAGCCACTGCGACCTGGACGTCGATGAGCGGCGTTGTCTACGAGCGAACCGGCAACCCGGCAGACACCGGCGGCGCCCTGAACAACTACACGATCCCCGGTTCGGTGCTTGCCACCGTAACAGGCATCGACATGACGCTGACCAAGACTCATACGGGTCTGCCGGTCGCGGGACAGCCGTTCACATTCCACGCCAACTACCACAATGCCGGCAACCAGACCGCCACCGGCGTCGTGCTCACGGAGACGGTCCCGGTCGGGACCACGTACACGGGATCCGGCTGGGTCTGCGCTAGTGGCACGGATGCGGGCAAGACCTGCACCTTCGCCGTCGGTTCCGTAAACGCCGGCGCCTCCGCTTCCGCCGACTTTGTCGTCACCATCGTCAATCCGATTCCAACCGCCCTCATTTCGATCGATAACACCGTGTCGGTCGCCGACGACGGCACCCACGGCACTGATCCAACGCTTCCCAACACGGCGACTGACAACGTCCTGATCCCCGTTGCCGACCTCTCCCTCACCAAGACCGTGGACGACTCCACGCCGGACAAGAATCAGCAAGTCATCTTCACCGTTCGGGTCAGCAATGCCGGGCCGGCGGCCGCCACGAACGTCGCCGTTCTGGACCAGCTCCCCGCCGGTCTGACTTATGTCTCCTACTCCGCCACGAACGGCGGCACGTACAACTCAGGCAGCGGCGTGTGGATCGTTGGGTCCGTCGCCAACGGCGGCAACCAGACCCTCACCCTGCGGGCGACGGTCGCAACGATCGGATTGAAGACCAACTACGCCGAGGTATCTCACTCCGATCAACTCGACTCCGACTCCACGCCGGGCAATCGAGGTTCGGTTCACGAGGATGACGACGCTTCGGCGTCCGTCACTCCCAACGTCGCGGATCTCGCCGTGACCAAGTCCGCCTCCCCGGCTCATCCGAACCTCAACTCGGACGTGACCTTCACGATTACGGCCACCAACAACGGCCCCGACAGTGCCGACAACGTCGTCGTCACCGACACGCTGCCGGCCGGCCTCAGCTACCAGTCGTCCAGCGCCACTGCGGGTAGCTATGACAACGCGACGCATCACTGGACGATCGGGACACTGGCCGTCGGCTCCGGCAACTCGGTCACGCTGACTCTGGTCGCGAGGGTGACTCAGACCGGCGATATCACGAACACGGCCTCCATCACCGGCGGCCCGTTCGATCCGGACCTGTCCAACAACAGCGCCGACATCACCACCTCGCAGCTTGTCGATCTCGAGGTCACCAAGGTCGTCGACAAGCCCGATGCCAACGTCGCCGAAACGGTCACGTTCACGATGACGGTCCACAACTACGGACCCGGCTCGGCGAACCACGTGATCCTGCACGACGTGCCGCCGGCCGGACTGAACGTAACCTCATTCCTGCCGTCTCAAGGCTCCTACTCCGCCATATCCGGGGATTGGACCGCCGGCACGATTCCAGTCGGCACCACAATCACCGCGACCGCCACGGCCGTAGTGGTCGGCAACACGCCGATGACCAACACCATCACGGTCAAGTCGCTTGACGAACCCCAGACCTCCACGGCCAACGACAGCGCCAGCGCAACCGTCACTCCGCCGCATACTGATCTCCAGCTAACCAAGACTGTGGCTGAGGCCCGGCCGGACAAGGGCGACAAGGATCACTTCACAATCACCGTGACCAACGCCGGCCCGGACAAGGCCACGGGCGTCTACGTGCTGGACTCCGCGGTGCGGGATACCCTTTCGGCTGCCTTCACCTATGACACGCCGACCGCCTGGACGGCCGACCAGGGCACCTTCGACACCTCCACCGGAAGGTGGGACATCGGCGATCTGGAGAGCGGCGCGAGCGTCACTCTGACGCTGAACATCGTCGTGGACACCGATGGCGACTACACCAACACGGCAACCGTCAGCGGTGATCAGTACGATCCGACGCCGGGCAACAACACGGATCACGCCGACCTCACGACTCGTCTCGCCGATATCGACGTCCAGAAGGCGGCCGACAATCCGGCGCCGACTGTCGGAACGACCGTTACCTACACGCTGACGATCACAAATCTCGGACCGGACCAGGCGACCCAGCTGGTCATCCACGATTTGCTGCCCGTCGGCCTGACGTACATCTCCAACACCCCAAGCACGGGAACCTACGATCTCAATACCGGCGACTGGACGATCGGCACTCTGGCCAAGGACACGCCGGTCACGTTGATCGTCACGGCCCGGGTGGTCGGCTCCGGCCACATCAGCAACACCGCCTCGGTCGGCTATCTCCTCCAACGCGACACGGTGTCGAGCAATGACCAGTCGACCGCAGAGATCAATGTGCCCCCGGCGGCCGATCTGAGCCTTACCAAGACCGTCGATCTCGACACGCCCGACAAAGGCACCGACGTCACCTTCACCATCTCCGTGACCAACCACGGCCCCAACGCCACGACCGGCGTCCACGTCGGCGATCTTCTGCCTGCGGGCCTGACCTGGGTCTCCGACCTCCCGAGTGCCGGCGCCTACGACCACGAAACGGGTGACTGGGCGATAGGCGACATGGCCAACGGCGACGTCGTGACCCTTTCGATCACGGCTACCGTCGAGATCGAAGGCCCGATCACCAACACCGCCGAGGTCACCGCCTCCAGCCTGCCGGATCCCGACTCAACTCCGGGCAACTCCGATCCGGGCGAAGACGATCAAGCCAGCGCCCAGGTCAATTCGCGCGGCCTGGCGGACCTCCAGGTCGTCAAGACCGTCAACCCGACGGGAGTCCGCAAGGGTCAGCAGACCATCTACACAATCGTCGTGACCAACAACGGGCCCGACGCGGCGACAAGTGTCATCGTTCGAGATCAGCTCCCGTCCGGTGTGACCTTCGTTAGCAGCGCCGGCGGAGACTACGACAAGACCACGGGCGCTTGGACCGTCGGCAACCTGGCATACGGCGGCTCCGCAACTCTGACAATCACCGTCCTCGTCGGCCAGACCGGCTCAATCGACAACACCGCAGAGGTGGCGCATACCGACCAGCGTGACCCGCTGCCGGCGAACGACGTCGATTCGGTCGATGTGTCGGCGGGGGGAGCAACCGCACCTCCGACTTCTGCAAAGGCCGCGCCGGCGCCTGCACGCGAACCCGGCTCCACGTTGCCCTTGCTCATTTCTATGGTTGTCGCGTCCATCCTGCTCATGGCCTCGGCGGCCCTGACCGCCCGCAACCGCCGCTTCACAGCCCTTGTCCAGGTGTCCGTGGACCTGCCACGCCGATACCGCAGACCCAGGACTCCTCGCAAGCCGGGTTTATGAGGCGAACGTTCGTCGCTGCCGGGTTATCATTGCCAGCCGATCGCGGCCGTGACCGCGCTCGCGTCGCGCGCCCGTAGCTCAGCGGATAGAGCGTCGGCCTCCGAAGCCGAAGGTCACAGGTCCGAATCCTGCCGGGCGCGCTTTAACTACCTCTTCTGGCAAGGCCAGTGCGAGGCCATGTGAATAGGCCTCTGGTGTGAGTCGGGCTGACACGAATTCCCTCCCTGCTATGTGGCCAGAGCATCCGGGAATAGGACTCGACCGTCCTCTTCGACCCGGAGCGATTGCCCTTCTCGACGAGGAAGGCGTACAGGGCCTGGTCCCAGGCGGATGG
>DASVJA010000096.1:0-12266 GCA_036386115.1 Candidatus Limnocylindrales bacterium | reverse complement strand
GACAAGAAGACGTTCGATCTCCTGACGACGGGTGAGACGACCGGCGTCTTCCAGCTCGAGTCGGCGGGCATGCGGCGCTACATCCGCGAGCTTCAGCCGAGCACCGTCTTCGACCTGGCGGCCATGGTCGCGCTCTACCGGCCGGGCCCGATGGACAACATTCCCTCGTATATCAAGCGCAAGCACGGCCAGGAGAAGGTCACATATCTCCACCCGTTGCTGGAGCCGTACCTCAATCGAACCTACGGCGTCTTCGTCTACCAGGAAGACATCATGTCCGCGTCGACCGCCCTCGCCGGCTTTACCGGTCCGGAGGCGGACATGCTCGGCTACGCCATCCGCAAGAAGAAGTCCAAGCTCATGGGCGAGATGCGCGAGAAGTTCGTGCTTCAAGCCGGCGAGCGGGGCGTTTCCGCCAAGGTCATCGACGCCGTCTTCGCCCCCTTCCAGCCGTTCGAGCGCTACGGATTCAACAAGGCCCACGCAACCTGCTACGGCCTGATCGCCTACCAGACGGCCTATCTCAAGGCGAACTACACGGTCGACTACATGACCTCCGTGTTGACGGCCTTCCGGGACAACGAGGAGAAAGTCGCGGCGGCGGTGGCCGAATGCCGGCGTCTCGGCATCGAAGTCAGGACGCCGGACGTCCACAAATCGTTCGTCGAATTCGCGGTTGAAGACGACGCCATCCGGTTCGGCTTGCTGGCCGTCAAGAACGTCGGCGAGGGTGCGATCGAGTCGATCATCGCCACCCGGCAGGAAGGTGACTTCCACTCTCTGGCGGACTTCTGCTCGCGCGTAGATCTGCGGCTGGTCAACAAGCGCGTCATGGAGTGTCTCATCAAGGTCGGCGCCATGAACCGCTTCGGGCACCCGGCCCAGCTGTTGGAAGCGCTTGATGACGCGATGGCCACCGGTCAGGCGGCTCAGCGCGACAGAACGAGCGGCCAGACCTCGCTGTTCGACATGGGCTCCGCCGCGGATACTCTCGAGCGTCCCTTGCCGCAGGTCCCCGAAGCGCTTTCGCGAGAGCGGCTGCGCTGGGAGAAGGAACTCCTCGGTCTGTATCTCTCGGAGCACCCTCTGGGCTCGATCCAGGAGGATCTGGCGAAGTTCGTCACGGCCTACTCCGGCGATCTCAAGGACGAGTCTATGGAGGGCCAGCGTGTCGTTCTGGGCGGGATCGTGACCGGCATCAGGACCGTGATGACCCGAAACAAAGACACGATGGCGGTCGCGGCCTTCGAGGACCTGCAGGGGACCGTCGAGGTGGTTGTCTTCCCGAAGATGTACCTCACGAGCGGCGGCACCTTCTCAGACGGGGCGATCCTGCTGGTTGCAGGACGGGTCGATCATCGTGGCGACGAGGCTTCATTGCTGGCCGATGCGGTCTGGGTTTGGGAGGACGCCGTGGTCCGCGGGCCCACGGCCATTGCCTCGGAAGTGGCCGCCAGCGACAAGCCGCGCCGGACCTGGCCCGGCAAGAATGGCAACGGGGGGAGTGGCAACGGCAACGGCTACTCCAAGCCGGCTGCGCCGGCCGTGCCCGCTCCGCGCCCCGCGGCCACGGCCGCGGACGCAGCCGTCGCGCCACCGGCCGTGGCTCCGGTCGCGACTGCAGCCGCTTCGGCCGCGTCGGCGTCTGTGCCCGCGCCCCGACCCGCCGCCCCGGTAATGCTCGTCTCGCCGCTCCGGGGCGGGGCGCCACTGGCGGCGGCCCCGGTCGGTGCTTCAGTCGGCGCATCCGACGCCGAAGACCCGTCCTCCGTCGCCTCGGAGCGCGAGGAGCCGCCACTCCCCGAAGAGGCGCAAGCCGCAGCGGCCCGCGCGTCCGCGGCGCCGACTCAGCCACTGGAGGTGCCCGCCTCGGGCGTACTCAACGTCCGTTTCACTCGTGGCGCGGACACGGCGCGGATCGTTCTCGCCATGAGTGAACTCCGGGCCATCCTGAAGGAACGCCCGGGTTCGACGCGCGTGGTCTTCCACATTCCGACCGACAAAGGAACCACGCAGCCGATGGAGATTCGCGTCGGCGTGGCCTACGACACGGAGTTGCTTTCGGAGGTCAACCGCCGTCTCGGCGAGGGTCTGGTGAGACTGGAAGTCTCCGGCCCGGGGTCCTGATAGTTCGTCCGCGGCACAACCATGGACGATTGGGCGTCTGAGTGCCGGCTGCACCCACCCTGCGATTCGTGCATAGTAGAGTCGGCAGAGGCGAGGACTTCCGGGTCTCGAGTGGGGTTCCGCCACCGGCGGTAGCGCCAAATCAGCCGTCCGCCGTCCCGCATCGAGGATCTCCGTTGCCAAGACTGAAGAGAATGCTGGTCAAGCTTCGGACTCGATTTCCGTTGACTTCGCCGGCTGCAGCCGCCTTCCTCTCGTTCCTCCTGCCCGGCCTGGGTCAGGTTGCCGCCGGGAGGCGCAGACGCGGCTTGATCATCGCGGTGCCGGCCCTGGTCTCCGGCGCCTTTGTCGCGCTGGTCGTGATCTTTGCTCCCAGGCAGATTGAGAACGCTCTCGTCTTGGAGAGCTCCATCAATGCGCTTCTGATCATCAACGTTGTGATCCTCCTATTTCGGTTGTGGGCCATCGTCGATGCTTACTTGGTCGTTCGACAGGTCAACGTGCCCGTCGTCGTTGCAGAGAAGATCCAGAGCAAGATTCAGGCAAAGGCGGCATCCAAAGGGGTCCGACGCAGTCTGACCACCGCAGTCCTCGGGGCCGTCGTTCTCGCGACCGTGGGCACACACCTCGCCCTAGGGACGGGCGTAATGGTCTACCGCACGGAACTGAACTGCGTCTTCAACACCCAGGCGGCGTGCTGGTTTGGCGGTAATGGAGACCTGGCCGCGGGCGAAACTGTTCCACCGTTCACGGACCAGCAGGGCGCCACGGACCCTCCCGCCACGGCGAGCGCCGGCCTCTCCGGAGCATCCGATGGCTCGCCGAGCGTCGGCCCGTCCGGCACACCGACTGCTCAGCCGACACCGGGTCCAACCACTGACGCTGGGATACCGATCTTTACGCCCGACAACGTGAGCGGACCCAACACGGCACCCTCGGAGTGGCGGGCTGACGGCAAGCTCAATGTGTTGCTGGTTGGGGCCGATGCAGGCACGGGCCGCTGGAGCTTGCGAACGGACACCATGATCCTTCTGGAAGTTGACCTGGCGTCTGGCCGCGCCGTGATGTACGGAATCCCCCGCAACCTGGAGAACGTTCCTCTCCCACCTGAGTCGGCGAATGCCTACCCGTGCCATTGCTTCCCATATCCGAACTTGCTAAATGCCCTGTGGCGTGACGCCGTCAACAGACCGACCGCCTACCCGTACCCGGGCACGGACTTCGTGCGTGGCTTTCATGCCCTGGAAGGCGCCATCGGCCAGTATCTCGGCCTCCACGTCGATGGCACAGTGGTTGTCAACCTGATGGGCTTCGTCCACCTCATCGATCAGCTCGGCGGCCTGGATATCAATGCAGTCGCGGTCAAGGACACCCAGTACTCCAGGCCGCAGGACGGACGGGATATCACCATCAACATCAAGGCGGGCCAGCAGCATATGGATGGGTACACGGCACTTGCTTACGCGAGGAGCCGCCATCAGGACTCAGACTACGGCCGGATGTCGCGCCAGCAGCAGGTTCTGATTGCCATCCGTGCCCAGCTCGATCCGTGCACGATCCTGCCGAAGGTAGCTGGCCTGATAACCGCGCTGGGCGACGCGTTCTGGACGGACATGCCCGTCGAGGACGCGCCCACTCTAGCTAGTCTGGCCGCACGCATCGGCACCGGAAACATCAAGAGCATCGAGCTCGTGCCGTCCGTCACGGGCAACCCGGTCGGGTTCCTGACGGTGCCCAGACTGGCGACTGTGCGCGACATCGTGGCTCACGGCCTGGATGGCGTGCCTGCCACGAGTGGTGGCAGCGGTGGTGCGGGCGGCGGCGGCGCAACTTGCTAGCGCTGTTCCGGTGGCTCGCCCGGAAGTCCATGTCGGCTTGTTCAGTCATAATCCCCACGATGCAAATGGCTCGTAGCGAGCAGACGCCAGCACGAGCAGGGGAGAGGTAACAGACATGCAGCTTCAGACCTTGCTCCGCAAGCCGATCGTTGCCGCCGTTCTATCCGCGATCTTCCCGGGCGCGGGCCAGGCGGCGGCCGGCCAACGCAGTCGCGGCCTCATCGTCGCCATCCCAACGTTCGGGGTTATCGGCGCTCTGCTGATAGTCGTGGTCTTCTTCAGGCACCAGATCGTGGATTCGGCCTTCGATCCGACGTGGCTGACGAGCCTCCTGGTCTTCATCTTCATTCACCTGATCTATCGTGTGTGGGCAGTGGTCGATGCGTACGTGCTGGCCGGCCGCGAGATCGGCAAGGAGCAGCGCCGCCGGCGCTCTTCCAATCGCACGATGGGGCCTGCCGTTGGGCTGGCGGCGGTTGTCGTATTGCTCGTCGGCGCTCACGGAGCACTCGCCTACGCGGACATTGGGTGGCAGAACGGTACGGCGCCGATATTCAACGTGTACCCGGCTTGGGCCCAGACTCCCGTCCCGGGACAGACAATCGCAATCGCCACTGATGCCCCGGAAGTCGTGCTGGATCCGAGCGGGAGCGCCCTTAGCTCCGTCGCCCCGACGGCGACCTTCGATTCCAACATGACCTTCGATCCGAATGCGTTGCCGTCGTCGGCAATCCCGGTCAACGCCAACGACTGGGCCGCGGATGGACAGGTGAACGTCCTCCTGGCCGGTATCGACGCGGGGGCAGGTGGAGGACGAAATCAGGGACTGCGCCCGGACACGATGATGGTCTTGCACATGGATATCGCTTCTGGGCGTGCGGCGCTGATCGGGATCCCGCGCAATACCGTCTGTGTTCCGCTGCCCCAGGAAATAGGCCAGCATTACCCAGCATCGGGTGGCTGCCCCGCCGGTTCCTGGTCCCAGATGCTGAACGGACTGGCCAATGAAGCGGGCTGGAACCATCCCGGCAACTTCCCGTACGATCAGGATCCAACTCTCGCGTACACACGAGCCATGACTGCGACGGAGCAGGCCATCGGGGCGCTCACCGGCCTGTCGATCGACGGCTTTGTCGTGATCAACCTCCAGGGCCTGGTAACGCTCATAGACGACCTGGGGGGGATCACCATTAACGTGCCGAAGGCCGTGTCCGACTATCCGTGCGGGCCGGCAGGCACATTTGAATCGCAATGGCGAGTCTGCGACATCTGCGGATCTACGTGCGCAATGGCCAACAGGATTCACTATGGCTACTCGGTTCCGGACGATACCGGCGCGGTCATTCCGCACATGAAGGCCGACGCGGCCCAATCGGGCGGGATGCAGACCATTACCTGGAGCCAGAGTGCGGATATCGCCTTCACGATCAAGGCCGGGTCGCAGCACATGGACGGTGACTGGGCCTTGGCTTACGCCAGAACCCGCATCTACACCACCGACTACGACCGCATGCTTCGGCAACAGCTGGTCCTGAAGTCCATGCGAACTACATTCGATCCGTGCACGATCTTGCCGCGTGTTCCAACGCTCCTCACGCACCTGGGAGACGCCTTGTGGACCAATCTGCCGCGCACCGATGCATCTAAGTGGGCCAGTATGGCGCAGCGTGTTTTTGGATCGAATGTCAAGAGTCTGACGCTGGATCCGGCGACGCTCGGGACCAACAGCACGTACATCACCCCGGCTACATGGGCCAAGGCCAAGAGCCTGGTCGCCCACAGTCTCGATAGCGTGCCGGCTGCCGGCGCCAGTGGTGGTAGCGGCGGTGGTGGCGGGCTGAGCTGCTAACGGCTGGTCCGCTGCCGAGAGCGACCCCACTTGCAGGCGGAGATCGGAGTCCGGAGACTACGGTCGTTGCGATGCGGCAGCCTGGGCACTAGACGCCGTCGCCCGTTCTTTTGTAGCGTCGATTGGAGGCAGGCCGCGAGTCAGTCTGTCCTCCTCCGATTGTGACGGCGGAAAGGGCAGTTTGGCCGAGGAGACCCGATCGAGCTTTCGCCTCCGACACGGCCGCCCCGCTCAATGTGGTCGGCAGTCCCTCGCGCCGGCCGCTGAACCAATCATGGCTCGAATAGTTCGGCAGTTGCCAGGGCATTCTGGCCCGGGTCGAAGCCGCCGGCGATCAGGACTCTGCCATCGAGCAGCAAGGTCGCCGTCGCCACCCTCTGTGCTGCGGACATCACACCGGTGACGGCGAACGTGCCCGTCTTCGGGTCGTACAACTCTGACGAGAGGTCGGCGCCGCCCGCGAGGATGAGGACTCGGCCGTCTGCCAGGGCGGTCGCCGGGCCTGAGCACGGTATGGACATGGAGCCGGTCTCGGCGAACGTGCCCGTCCTCGGGTCGTACAACTCTGCCGAGACGTCGGCGCCGGTTCCCGCGACCAGCACCCGACCGTCTGGAAGCAGCGTGGCGGTGGCGCGCGGAGAGGACATCGAGCCGGTGGGGCTGAACTTGCCGGTCGCTGGGTCATATAGCTCGGCCGAGGTGAAGATTGTGCCAGTAGCGTCGTCCGCTCCTCCGGAGATCAGCACCCGACCATCTGGAAGAAGCGTGGCAGAGGCGTACATTCGAGGTGAGGACATCGATCCGGTTGGGCTGAACTTGCCGGTAGCCGGGTCAGACAGCTCAGCTGAGGCCAGTGCCCCCGGCGGCGTGCCGCCAAGGTAGCCGCCCGTGATCAGCACGCGACCATCGTGGAGTAGCACTGCCATCGCGCCTGACCGGATGGACCCCGGAGTCCCGTGACGGTGAACGTGCCGGACGCCTACGTGCGCCTCCAACTTGACTTCCTTCGTCACCATCAGTCCCGTGCCGTACTCAGTCGAAGCCCGAGACTATGATCATGGCTTCACCGGGGTCTATGGTCTTAGTTGTCTAGCAGATAAGTATTGGTCGAGCGCTCAGCGTATCCATCAGCTCTCTGTACAGCCGATCCTGACCCTGGGCCACTCCTTCAACATAGATGAAACGTGCGTGGATACGAAGATTGCCGCGAGTGGGCCGGCCGAAACACAGAACAACTGCAATAAATACACCAGTTGGTGATGTGCCAATAGGGGCGTCGCGATTCACTACGAGGTCTATGAGATGACAACTGGGGGGCTCAATAGAGCCAGGACAATTCTGCTCTTGCTAGCAACTGTAATCGCGGGAGGATGCGTTTCAGCGGGTGCTTCGACGGGAGTCGACTCTTCGTCGGCGCCAGCGACAGACGCCCCCAGCCCCAATACCTCACTTGATCGGCCTCTTGCGGGTCCCGTCTCGGTCAATGGTCAGAACATCCTGCACCTGACGACTACAGCGCTTCGAGCTTCACGAGACGGCGGGAGGAGTTGGTCGGATGTCGCCCTCCCTAGGGGCATCTCGTCCAGCTCGATCGTCTCTGCATCAGCCGCTCCGAATCGACCTATCTTCCTTGCTGCAAGAGACACGAGCGGTAAAGCGATTCACCTCTACGGCCTACCGTCGAACAACGCGGCATGGACCGACTCCCTGCTTACCCCATCGTGGCCGTCACAGGCTGGCGTTACAGGCCCAGCAGATTCAGTAACCATTACCCCCGGCCCATCGGGCTTCGTGGCCGTCACTGGAAGCCTTAGGGCTGGTACTTCCTTGGCCTTCAATTCTCTTTTCGTCTCTCAGGACGACGGCAAGACGTTTGTCCGACAGGAGTCCAAGTCACCCGATGCCAATATCGTCTGGGACGCGCTAGCCTTCGAGACGCCACAACAGGGAGTGGTTGTCGTTGGACCGACTAGTGAAGGCTTGATCCATACGTCAGACGGTGGCGCTACCTGGACAAAGTCAGCCCTACCTAGCATGCCCCGGCCCGGTTCGTTCGAACTTGGTGATCCTGTCGTTGCTGGATCGACCATTGAAATCCCGATGTCAACCCAATCAGCGACGAGCGCCAACGTCTCCAGCTTCACTTTTCTTGTGAGTACGGACGGCGGGGCAACGTTCAGTAACGGTCCTGTTCTCAACCTGCCCGACGGCCAGTCAGTAAGCGCGTCGGACGGTCAGCGCACATGGGTCGTCTCATCGACCGGCGCGACGATCTATGAAAGCGCAGACAATGGTCAAACGTGGGCGTCCGTCAAGGCAAAGGGCCTGCCGCAAAATCTTGCGTCTCTGGCGTTGGCGGGGGCACATTCGGCGACTGCCGTTGTTGCAACGCACGGTTGTACCGGGGTTAAGACCGGTTGCTGGCAGAACACCTACCTCATCAGCACCACCGATGACGGACGTACCTGGAGTCAACTGACAACGAATTAGCCATCAGGTAGCGTCCCGTTCGCCTATCGATGGGCCTCGGAAACAGCTTCGGCGACTATCACCTCGGCCGCCCACCTAGAAGGCGTTGAGCCCTCGTTACGGTTAGCCGCGACAAACGCGACCCTCGAATTCAACTCGGTGACGCACCGAATACCGCCCTGGCAAGTAGCCTAGCCCAAGAGAATGGCGTACTAGGCCTCGGTGTGTTTTTCTCGAGACGGCGTTGACAGGCGGTGTGTAATGGGCTTCGTGCCGCCACGGGCACGGCCACGCTCTATCTCCTCAGCAGCCGGGCCGGTTCGCGCCATCAGGCGAAGAGAGCTTGCCCAGGTCCTTTCGGTGCTCAGGCTCGCTCCGCTATAACTCGTATCCACGACCGCGGGGCGCGGACGAATACCCGTAGAGTGTCGGCTTGACTCCATTCGCCCCGACCATATCCAGCGGATCCCGGCCGGCGCACACTTCTACTGGCGTGGCCACTGTCTTCCTGCCTGTGCAGCAAGCCCTCACTGAGTCCAACGAGCACCCGAGTGTCGCATGCCGGGTGTTCCCATCTCCCGCGGGATTGCGGCGAGAACCGGTCAAATGAGGCGGCTTCCAGGCCAGATCTGAGCACGAATTGGGCGTTGTCGCGCGCTCAACCGGAGGGGTGGTGCCGACGGCGGGAGTTGAACCCGCATGACCTTTCGATCACTCGATTTTGAGTCGAGCGCGTATGCCTATTCCGCCACGTCGGCTTGTCCGGCGCGCATCGTACAGCCTCTGGGCTTCGTTGGGGGCGCGGGCCGGTTGCAGCAATTCCACCGTGCTATCCTCGCGCCGCCGCGGAACCTCCGCGCGCTGCTTGGTTTGGACCACTTCATGGGCGTGAGAGTGACTGACGGGCAACCGGTGACCGAGGCAATTCCGGCAGACGAGAGTCATGCCGAGGCGCCCGGCCGCCCGCGCGAAGCAGCCGCACCGGATACCGGCCAGGGTATCGACACGGCGCTCGTTGAAGAGGCGTTGCGCGGCCGGCTCGAGGCATTCAATGAACTCGTGGCCCGGCATCAGGATCATCTCTTTGGCCTCGTATATCGGCTTGTTCCGGATCGGGACCAGGCTGCGGACGCGGTCCAGGAGGCGTTTTTCAGCGCATATCGGAATCTGGCGTCGTTCCGCGGAGGCAGTTTCCGGAGCTGGCTTGGCCGGATCGCCGTTAATGCCGCCATGGACATGCAGCGCGTCCGCCGCCGCCGCCCGAGCCAACCGTACCCTGAGTTCGAGGATGACAGCTGGCAGCCGCCGGCCGAACCGGAGGTCGAGCCCGAGGCGAAGGCGCTGGCTGCCGAGCGTTCGAAGACACTCGGTCGGGCGCTGGCTGCGCTGCCGTTCGATCAGCGCAATTGCATCGTCCTCTTCGATGTCGAGGGCTACGACTACGCAGAGATTGCGGTGATCATGAAAGTCGAAGTCGGCACCGTAAAGTCTCGCATCCACCGGGGTCGGCTCACGCTGCGGCGGACTCTGACGCCTGACAGGGAACTGTTTCGTGGTTGAGGTCGTCTGAGGATCGTGATGGATAGGACTCCACTCGCCGCCCACTCCGCTCACGATGAGCTGCTGATCGCCCGCCTCTTCGGCGGCGATGTCAGTACCGTGGAGCGTACCCGCGCCCTGAACCAGATGGGTGAGTGCGGAGAGTGTGCGGCTCTGTTTGCGGATCTGGGCGACATCGCCGATGCCACCGAAGCCATTCCAGTCCCGGAACGGCCCCGTGACTTCAGGCTGACGCCGGCCGATGCCGCCCGACTGGGCCGGCGGCGCTGGGGCCGCTCGACCTTCGGGGGGGCCGATCTGCGCCGATCCCTGGGTGGTTCACTGGCGGCGCTTGGGGTCGCGGGCTTGATGCTGACCGCCACGACGTCTCTCTTCGGTGGCTCCGGCCCGGGCTACAACCTCGGCAGTGTCGGCACTGCCGAGCGGGCTGCGGTGCCCAACGCCGCCGACCAGGGCGCACTGACGGTATCGGGAGGCGACGCAGCGATGACGATGGCCCCCGCCGTGCCCGCCGCATCCACGGCCTACCAGTTCGGTCCGGGGGCCAGCCCTCAGTCCGGCTACGCAGCCGCAACCGCAGCTGCAGCCTCTTCAGCCAAGGCCGTGCCGGCGCCGGCGGGACCGGCGGCCACAGGCGGTTCCGAGGTCGGACTCGACGCGTCGGGAGCGGGTGACGGGTCGGCGAACGCGGGCGATAAGGGCCAGAAAGCCCTCGACGCGCGACTCGTGTGGCTCGCCGGCTTCGGCCTCCTCTTCGCGGCTGGGCTGGCGATCATCCTGGTCCCATGGCTGGGTCGCCGCCGAGACCTTCGCTCCTAGCGACTCGCCGGCCGGGCCGTCCCGCTTCGTGGCCCGCCCCGGGTACACTTGGGCCGCCGGCCCATGCTGCCCCGCCGGCTCGAAGTCGAGGCCAAAATGCCCCGCTTGATGCTGCTCGACAGCAACGGCCTCATCTATCGCGGATACCACGCGCTACCGCCCCTGACCACCAGCAACGGCGAGCTCGTCAACGCGGTCTTCGGCTTCTGCAGCATCCTCCTCCGCGGTATCCAGGATCTCCAGCCAACGTACGTCGCGGCTTGCTTCGATCTGCCGGGGCCGACGTTCCGCCACGAGCAGTTCGCCGAGTACAAGGCGACCCGGACGCCCATGCCGGACGACCTGCGCTCCCAGTTCCCCAAGGTCCGCGAGGTCGTGGCCGCACTGCGCATCCCGGTTTTCGAGATGGCCGGGTACGAAGCCGATGACGTGATCGGGACGATCACTCGCGATCTAGATGCCCGGGGCGGCATCGAAACGACGGTGGTCACCGGTGATCTGGACATGCTCCAGATTGTCACCGAGAGCACCCGGCTGATGACGACGCGTCAGGGCGTCGACTCTACGATCTACTACGACCCGGCCAAAGTCTGGGAGCGGTTCGAGCTTCGGCCGGACCAGATGATCGACTACAAGGCCCTCAAGGGCGACCCGAGCGACAACATCCCCGGCATTCCGGGAGTGGGGGAGAAGACCGCCGCGAAGCTCGTTCGCGAATTCGGGTCGCTGGAAGGGATCTACGAGCACCTGGGCGACGTCAAGCCGGAGCGGTTCCGCGAGAAGCTCGTCGAGGCGCGCGAGCAGGTCTTTCAGAGCCGCGAACTGAGCCGCATCGTGCGCGACCTCCCCATCGCGTTCGACCTGGAAGCGGCGCGACTCTCCGACTACGACCGCGGCGAGGTCGTGCGGCTCTTCCGCGAATTCGAGTTCCGGACGCTGATCGATCGCTTGCCGCCGCTCACCGGAGAATCGGCGATGGATGCGGCCGATGCGCTGCGGCGAGTTGCCGGCAGCGTTCCGTCGGCGCGAGTTGCCGGCGTTCCGGGCGGTCCCGCGGCAGCGCCGGGAGCTCCGGGCGGGGCTGGTGACACGGGGAGCGGCGGCGCCGGAGCCGCGAGTTCCGCGGGCGCGTGGACACGCCGGGCTGCCATACCCGGCCGATCCCAGGTCGGCGGCGCCGATGAACTGCAGTTGAGCATGGACTTCGGCGCGGCCGTCGAAAGCGAGCCGGACTCCGGCCTGACTCCGATCGCGGCGCGTTCGCGCTCGGTCGCCGAAGAGACCGCGGTGGCGGCCCAGGCCGGCCCGGTGGACTTGGTCGCGGCCTTACGCGCGGCAGTAGCGGATCCGTCGCTGCTGGAGCGTTTTGAGGCCACGGAGGCGGATGCCGCTGATGCAACTGCGTGGCTCGCGGGCCGCCGTGAGATCGGCGCCGCGCTGCTGATGGACGATCCGCGCCCGATGCGGGGAATGCCCGTGGCGCTGGCTCTCGCGGGACCGGACGGCCGCGTTCTGGTTGCCGAGAGCCACGAGGCCGTGGGAATGCTCGGGAGTCTTCTGCTCCAGTCCGGGGCGACGGTCGTGGGGCATGAGACGAAACCGCT
>DASVJA010000095.1:0-4797 GCA_036386115.1 Candidatus Limnocylindrales bacterium | reverse complement strand
ATGTCCGGCATGGAGACATCGGAGTCGATTGAAATCGACATGGCACTGCGGCGGCTTTCACATCCGATCCGGGCCGCGGTGGTTCTTCATCACATGGTCGGCTTGTCCGTGCGTGAAACGGCCGAAGCACTCGGTGTTTCGGAGAACACGGCCAAAGCGCGGCTCAAGACGGGCCTGGCGCGACTCCGGGAGTGGCTTGATGCGTAAGACACCTATCCGCGGCTCCATGGCTGATTCCATGGACGGCCCGATATCAGATCCGAGGGTCAACCGGCCGGCCGAAGGCGCCGATGGCGCCCCCGACTCCTTGTTGGAGCGCCTGAACGGCCGCTTCTCCATCGAACTGGCCCGCGCCGAGCGGGACTACCCCCGACTTCGGGCGCGGGTAGAGAATCGCGCCAATGGATCCCGGCTCAGGCTCTGGCGAGGGTTGCGGGTGGTAGCGGCCTGCGCCGCGATTGTCACGATCGTCGGCGCCGCGACGATTGGGATTACGTTGCGCAACTCGGGAGGACCGGCCGCTGCCGCCGGCCCCTGGACGTCCGCCGCTGCCTCGGCCGCCGCCGCCTCAACCGTGACAACGCCCTGGCAGGTCAACCAGGTTGAGGGTCTGGTGACCAACGGTCTGCCGACCAAGATCAGGCAGGGCGACATCTACCAGCTCTGGCAGAGATCGAAGTGGGCCGGCCTGACCGGCAGCTTCCTGCTGGCGGCATACAAGTTCAGCCTCGAGCCGTGCGCCTCATCTCGGCCGGCCAACCCCTCGTTCGGACCCGACGCAAAGCTCGTTGCCCAATGCGGTGGAGTGGAGCTCTCGCCCACGCCGGGCAACTACACCCTGGGTCAGGAAATGGTCGCGCCCAGGGGATCGGAGGGCCTCGCAGGGCTACCCGATGGCACGGCGGTCGTAGTCAGCGCTCACACGAACGATCCGCTGGCGGCCCAGTGTGCCGGCAGCCAAAGAGCTGCTTGCCAGGCCGCCCTGGTGGTTGAGGGAGTGATGTGGCAGGGCGATCTCGGAACGACGACCACGCCGGAGTACGTGGCCTTCGAGACAGGGTCGTCAACCTTCTCGTACGACTCCTCCGGAGGCGTGACAAACGTCGTCGGCATCGACGGCGTGCCCGTCTACTCGGCCGGAAGCACGCTGCCTGTGACGGGCTCGTTCCTGCTGGGCGGTCGGATTGCCCGAGATCCCGCCGCGTGCCCGGCCGTTTCTCCCGGGCCGCTCCGAGGAACAGTCTGGCCCGGCTGCGGGCACTGGACATTGGCCGGCGAGCAGATGCTCCAGCTCAACGTCAACCTCGACTCGCTGGTCGGCTACGCCGTCGTCATGCGTGTCTACGACGCCGGCCGCACGACCAGTTGCGCTAACGGCGAGGGCTCTTGCCGCGTGCTGGCTGCCGTGGAGTTCGTGACGGTCGAACCAGGGCCCCGCCTGTAGCCATCCATCGACGTTCGTTTGCCGGATGCTCGATGATGGTCCCGACCAGGGGCGGCGGAGCGTTTGCCTCGTCGTGGTCGGACGGGAGGCCCGATGTACGTCACGGTGGTTTACGTTCGCGTCAAGCCGGAGCACGTCGCCGACTTTATCGAGGCGATCCGGGTCAATCACGAGCACTCCGTGCGGGAGCCGGGAAACCTCCGGTTCGACATCCTGCAGGATGCCGGCGACTCGACCCGCTTCATGGCCTATGAGGCATATCGCGACGAAGCTGAGGCGAAGGCCCATAAGGAAACAGCTCACTATCTGACCTGGCGGGATCAGGTGGCCGAATGGATGGCCGAGCCTCGCGTGGGCGTCCGATACGACGGCCTCTTCCCGGCAGACCTCTAGCGGGACGGCGACGATGGACGCGAATCTGCCCGTAGAAGCCGACTCTCCGATTCCAGCTTGGACCGGCTTCACCGTCGCGCGTTTGCCGCGGATCATGTTTGGCTCGGGCCGATCCGGGGATCTGGGTGAGGTTGTTCGCGAGTTCGGGCGGAGCGCGCTGGTAATCACGCGCGGGCCGGGCTTAACCGGCGGCGCGGATTGGGTGCGGCTGCTGGTGGCCCTGGAAGCTGATGGCGTGGTCGTGTCGGCGGAGACGGTCTCCGGCGAGCCGTCGCCGACTCTCGTGGACGAGATCGTGGCCCGGCATCGGGGCGGCGCGGCCTTGGTGGATGTCGTCGTCGGCATCGGCGGCGGCAGCGTTCTGGATTGCGCCAAGGCCGTGGCCGGTTTGCTGATACCGGGCAATTCCGTGATGGACCACCTTGAAGGCATCGGCCCAGAATTGCCGTATTCCGGTCCGTCGGTTCCGTTCATTGCCGTGCCTACTACTGCCGGGACCGGCAGCGAGGCGACCAAGAATGCCGTCCTGAGCACTCGCGGCGAGGGCGGCTTCAAGAAGTCGTTCCGGGACGAGGCGCTGGTGGCCCAGGTGGCGATCGTGGATCCGGACCTGCTGGCAAGCTGCCCGCCCGAGCTGATCGCCGGCAACGGCATGGACGCGCTGACCCAGCTGCTCGAGTCGTATCTGTCGCTCCGAGCCAACCCATTCACGGACGCGCTGGCGCTCTCAGGGCTCGCGTGCATTCGTGATGGTCTTCTGCCGTGGTTCCAGGAGGCGGCCGACGGTCGGGGCGCTGACGGTCCAGGCTCCGTTGCCGCGGCCGCCAGAGAGCGCATGGCCTACGCCGCTCTCTGCTCGGGGATCTGTCTGGCTCAGGCCGGTCTTGGCGCCGTCCACGGGCTGGCCTCGCCGCTCGGCGCTCAGTTCCCGATTCCTCACGGAGTGGCTTGCGGCGCCACTCTCGCAGCCGCGACCGCGGCCAACATCGCGGCCCTCGAATTGCGGGACCCGTCCGGCCCGGCGCTGGCTCGCTATGCCGTCGCGGGCTGGATCCTCACCGGAGTTGCCGCCGCCGACGACCGCGCCTCGCGCGCTGCGCTCGTCCCCGCCCTGGTAACACTGACTGCCCGTCTCGGCATCCCGCGCCTCTCCGCGTTCGGCATCAGCGAGTCCTCCATTCCCGCCCTGGTCGCCGACTCCCGCGGCAGTAGCATGAAGACAAATCCGATCGTGCTGACCGACGAGGAGATCGGGGGAGTGATCAGGGCGGCGCTATAGAAGAGCGACGATCGGCTCACCTGGCGCTTGCCGTCCCGCCGCTGTACCCTCAACACGTAATCGAATAGCAGTCACTCGGCGGGAGCCGAGTGACTGAATTGCCGCTCGAATCAGGGAAGCCGGTGCGAAACCGGCGCTGTCGCGCAACTGTAAGCGAGGAGCGGCTGGCCAAGCGTCATTGGTGGGAGCCAAGGACGGTGCCACGGGGCTATGAGCCCGGGAAGGCGGCCAGCAGCGAAGTCATTGGATCCCAATGACTCACGATCCGCGAGCCAGGAGACCTGACCGATCGGCGAATGCCATTGGCTTGCCAATGGCTCAGTCACCCACCTGCGCGGATCGGTTGGGAGACCTCCGGCGGCGAGGTCCCTTCCGGCAGGCGGGCATGAGCCGCCGGAGGAACAATGCGAAGACTGGTCGTCGCCGGCGCGATACTGGCGACCTTCCTTACGGTGCCGCTCAGCATGGCGGCGGCAGCTCCGGCCCCAACAGTTGCAGTGAGCGATTCGGCGCGCGCGACGGCGGCGCTCGAATATCTGCTCGCTGCCCAGAAGGCCGACGGTTCCATCGACGGAACCCTCGGTGAAACGGCCGACTTTGTTATCGGAGCGGCGGCGACGGGCTACGACCCGGCCACGATCAAGGGTTGCTCCGGCGGCACGGGCGCCCTGGACTTCATTGCCACGAAATCCGACGCGGCCACCACCGATGCCGGTGCGACCGGGCAGGCAATCCTGGCCGTCGTCGCGGCCGGTGGCGATCCGGCCAGCTTCAGCGGCCGCAACCTGACCGCGCGGCTCGCGGCTCTCTACGACTCCGCGACCGGCGCATACGGCGATGGCTCCACGATCAGCCAGTCCTACGCGATTCTCGCCTTCGTGGCGTTGGGTGGCAGCGTCCCAGTCGCCGCCACCGACAAGCTGATTGCCCTTCAGGGCACCGATGGCGCCTGGACTTACGGCGCGACCAAAGAGGCAGGCGACGGCGACTCGAACTCGACGGCCGTGGCGCTGATGGCCCTCAACGCGGCCAGAGTCACCGACGCGAACGCGACGGCGCTGGCGTACCTGCACACGCAGCAGGTCGACGACGGCGGATTTGCCTACTCCACCGCCTGGGGCGCGGTCAGCGATGCCGACTCGGACGCCGAAGTCTTACAGGCTCTGATTTCAGCCGGCGAGGATCCGATCGGCTCGGCGTGGGCCAAGGGGGCCGGCAACGTGCTGACCGCCCTGCGGGCCGCGCAAGGCGCCGACGGCGGCTTCAACTACCAGACCTACGGCGAGAGCGCCTTCACCACGCGTGAGATTCCGGCGGCGCTGATGGGCGTTCCCTATGCCGTCGCGATGAACTTCACGGCGGGCTTGAGCGTCCCCAAGTCCTCATGCGTTGGCGCCGGTCCCACCCCAAGTGGGACCACGATGATCGGCAGCGGGGTGACGGCGACTCCGCGCTGGACGCCGACACCTGTTCCGACGCCGGTTCCGACGCTTCTTCCGACGGCTCGGCCCACGGTTCGCCCGACGGCTCGGCCGACGGCGGTCCCGGTCTCAAGCCAAACGACGACTCCGACTCCGACGCCGGCCGAATCGGTCCCTGAGACTCCGACCCCAACTTCGACTCTGATCGCCGCCGAGATCGTTGCTGCCGAAACGGCCGCCGCAAGCGCCGCACCCGCCGA
>DASVJA010000094.1:0-3289 GCA_036386115.1 Candidatus Limnocylindrales bacterium | reverse complement strand
CAGCAGGACGATGCCAAGCGGCACGCCGATCAGACCGACCGGAATCTGGAGAGCGGTGAACGTGCTGAAATAGGCCGATTGCGCACCGTCGTCGTGAAGGCTGGCCGCGAAGAACGTGGTCACGAGGAAGACAATCTGGGTAGCCCCCAAGCCAAGTGCCCGTGGCCCCATCAGTTTGAACGTCTCGCGTACGGCAGGGTCGTTCAGGTGGATCTGGGGCGTCCAAATTCGCGCCCTGCGTATCGCCGGCGCTTGTGTGAGGACGTGGCCTGCTGCGCCGACTACCACGCCAATTGCCAGGGCGCTGACGCCCAGGAATGGTGTGAGCGCCACGGCACAGATGACGATGGCGATGTTGTAGACATTGGGCGCGATTGCCGGGGCACCGAAGATTCCAAGCGCGTTGAGTGCGGCCGTCATCACGGCGCCAACCGCCAGCAAGATCGGCGACAGCAGCATCACCCGCGTCAGGAATACCTCCAACTCGAGCAACTCAGGATGGAGCGGATCCGTTGGGAGAATGACGGGGACGATGGTCGGGGCCGCGATCCAGATCACCACCGCCAGGGGCAGCAGGGCCAGGACCATCAGATTCCCGACCGTGGAGATTAGCCGCCTGGCTCGCTCTTCCTCGCCATCTGCCAGCAGGGCCGACGCGACCGGGACCAACGCCGAGCCGACTGCCCCTGCCGCCACCAGCTGGAAGAGAGTGTCCGGAATTCGGAACGCAGCGTAGAAGGCGTCCAGGTTGGGGTTTGAACCGCCGAATTCGGCAAGGAAGACCGCCGTTCGGACCCAGCCGATCAGGCGCGACAGCACGACGCCGCCGACGACCACCAGACCGGCGAGGGCAATGGCGCGGCCGCCTAGTCGAGCCGAGGAAGAGACCGACATATCCGATGTGGCGACGTCCGCACTCAGGACCACGTCACCGGCAACGGCCGACGCGGGAGTGCGCTGGAGCCGCCCGACATACGGCCGGTACGGCGGCGTGGAGCGGGCGCTCGGCGTTACTGCGGCGCCACGCGGCTGCCAGCCCGAAAGCCGCGGCGACTCGCCGCCGTCAAGTGGCTCGTCGGCGGGCGGCCCGGGCCGGATGGGCGTCTCGTCGCTCATCGGACTCTCCGGGCGAGGCGCCATGCGGCACCAAGATAGCGGCTCGGCGCGTATTCCTGAGCCCTAATCCGCAGCTCCGGAACCGCCCCGAAGCTCTTCTTGAACTGGAAGAGGTTCCACAAGGGATGCGACTCGTCCTCAGGCAAACCAGGCATCGATTGCGTATCCACGCCGCCGAGGTCGTAGCCGGAGAAGCCTTCCGCCGCGGCCCACCGAAGGATGTCCCATTGCAGAAGGTGATTGGCCCGAGTCTTGTGGAGGTCGGCATCGTCCGGAGCGCCGGCTGCATACGAGACCAGATTGCGGCCGCAGTGAAGCAGTAGGACACCGTTTCGGCGGCGGCCATCAACGATCCCAAACCAGAGGCTGGCAACACCCGACTCGCCGAGCAAACGCCACTGCTTCAGGGCGTAGTCCCGGTCCCGGACGAGGAAGTCCTCACGCCGGCCGGTAGCCGAGTGCATCTCGAAGAACTCCTCAAGGGCAGTACCGCGAGCCACCGTGTCCGCGAGATCCACACGTTCCGTCGTGACGCCCGCGCGCTTGGCCTTGTTGATGTTCCGAGCCGTGCTGTCGCCGAGCAGCGCATGCTGGGCTTCGTCGGTTGCTTTCAGCGGGATGATCATCGCCGTTCTTGAGACCTGGACCTCCCGCCGGGCAGGGCGAAATCCACCATGCCCCAGCGCGCCGGCAAGTTCGCCGCCCTCAACCCATGTAGGGTCGATCGTCAGCATCAGCGCATGGCGTTCTTTGGCGATGATGCGAAGGCCGTGTAGACCCGCCTGGGCGGCCTGGGGGCTCGCCTCCAGCAGAATGGGGCCTCGGGGCGCGTAGAGAACGTTCACCCCACCAAGCGGCCCAGGCAGTCTCCTGGAGAGAGTCCGCTCCTGAATGAAGGCCACGGCGACCTGCTTGCCATCGGCGTTGATGACGAACCTTAGCGGCTTCCATCCCAAGCCACTCTTCAGCTCGCCCCAGGCATGCGATTGAAAGGCATCGCCAAGCGGGCTCCGGACGGCCAGGTCGTCCCACGCCGAGGGCGTCCATTCGGACGCGTCGACTATGCCGATGTGCTGAGCGCGTTCATTCTCGGCATGTCGGCTCTCGGCCAAACTCAATTACTCCTCCTGCCGGAGCGTCGCCTCGCGGGTTCGCTCTACAGGGCGATTGTCGCATCCCTGGGCGCGGTCCTGCCCGGCGGCGCTAGAGAATGACGATCGTTGCTCCGTCGCCACCCTCGCCGCGCTCCCCCGCACGCCAGGATTTCACGAGCGGATGCGCGCCGGCGTGATCGCGTACGGCGTCGCGCAGCGCCCCCGTGCCCATCCCGTGAATGATCGTCGCCTGACCCAAGCCCGCCAGAGAAGCGTCGTCCACGTATCGATCCAGAACCTCCAGCGCCTCCTCCACCCTGGCCCCGCGCAGGTCAAGTGACGTGGCGACGGTCCGGGCTCGATCAAACTGCAGGCGAGCCGTGGACGCGGAGGCGAATTCCAGCGGCGCCGCAGCAGGCGTGAAATTGCCGCGGCCCAGCGTGGTCCGAACCCCGGTCAAGGTGTCCGCCGGCGCAGGGTTTCCTACCGCCGGATCCAGCTCGTCGACCGAGACCGTGATGCGCATGCCGCCCGCCTCGAGGGTCGCTCGCCGGCCGCCCTTTTCCAGCGAGGCAATTCGGCCCTCGGCTCCACCGTTGCGGGTCCTGGCTCGCATCCCGACCCGCCACACGATCGGCTCAGCGATGGCCGGACGGACGGTTTCGCTATCCGCCTCGACTTCGGGCAGTTCCTCGAGCCTGGCATTGACGCGCTCGAGGTCCTCGTCCAGACCTCGCTGGGTGACGGTCTCACGCTCCAGCTTGCGCCGAATGCCTCGAACCTCGGCCCGAACCTCTGTGATCAACTGCTCGGCCTGGTCGCGAGCCGCAGCGACGGCCTCATCGCGTTCCTTCCGGGCCTGGCGACGCTCATCCTCAGCCGAAGCCAGGGCGGCGCGGGCGCGTTCTTCGGTAACTCTGGCCTCAGCCAGGGCATCCGTCGTCTGGAGCTGCGTTGCCTTGATCGACGCCAACGTCTCCTCGAACGCCTGCTGCTCGTCGGTGAGTCTGGAGCGTGCGTCGGCGACGATCGGGACGGGCAACCCCAGGCGTTCGGCGATGGCGAACGCCTGACTCTGG
>DASVJA010000093.1:0-18617 GCA_036386115.1 Candidatus Limnocylindrales bacterium | reverse complement strand
GACTCCGCCCGGACCGCTGCCAGACGCGTAATCGCCGCCGCCAGATCCGGCTCGGTGCCGAGTTTGGGGCCGTCCGCCAGTTCGAAGGCGGGTCGGACCGGGCTGTCGTCGCCGGGGAGTCTCTTCTCTGCCATGCCCCATTCCGAGCCGTAGTAGATCGACGGCACGCCGGGCATGGTAAGCAGCATCAGGTAGAGCGGGTAGAGGAGTCGCGACTCGGGCAGCATGGCAGCGACCCGATCCTGGTCGTGGTTGTCCACGAAGTTGTAGAGAGGCAGGCCTCGATACATGCCACTTGGGCCGAACTGGCGGTTGAGCGCGTAGGCGATCTCGAAGTAGTTGCGGTCGGCCAGGCTTGAGTAGAGCCCCTTGTACGCCTCGTAGTTGGTCACCGAGTCGAGCGTCTCCGGATTGGCCCAGCGGCGGTAGTCGCCGTGGACGACCTCGCCGACGAGCCAGAAGTCGGGCTTGAGGCTGCGACACCAGGCGGTCAGGTCGCGCTGGAAGCCCAGGTCCACCACGTCGGCGGCATCGAGACGGAGGCCGTCGATCCCGAAGTCGCGGATCCAGCTCTCGACGGCGCCGAGGAGATGCCCGCGCACGTCCGGGTTTGCCAGGTTGAGCTTCACGAGATCGAAGTGGCCGTGCCAGCCTTCGTAGGAGAAGTTGTCGCCGTAGGGGCTGCGCCCGTCAAACCGGAGGCCGGCGAACCAGTCTCGAAAGGCTGAACCTTCGCCCTTCTCCTGGACGTCGCGGAAGGCCCAGAAGTCACGGCCGACGTGGTTGAAGACGCCGTCGAGGATCACACGCAGACCGGCATTGTGGGCCGCCGCGATGAAGCGCGTGAGCGTCTCATCCGTACCCAAACGCCGATCGAGGTGCCAGTAGTCGACTGTGTCGTAGCCGTGGGCGGTGGACTCGAAGAGGGGCCCGAGGTATAGCGCGGTGGCGCCGAGCCCGCGGAAGTGCCTGAGCCAGCCGGTCAGCTTGTCCAGCCGCTCGACAGGCGGCGCGTCGAAGTCGTTGCGAGCGGGCGCGCCGCAAAGTCCCAGCGGATAGATGTGATAGAACACGGCGTCGCGCGCCCAGTCGGTCAAGTCATTCCTCCAAATCGAGCGGTGTACCGAGCGGTATAATCAGCTGGTAAAGGAGAGCGGCGTCACGAGTAGATGCCGTGCTGGAACTGGTGGACGGCCCGGCGAACGAGGTCATCGTCCAGCTCGGCATATCCGTTGAGCCAGAGGCCGATGTAGGTGTTGATCATCCCCAGGAACGTGGCCGCGTAGGCCTTGTGGCGACCCCGCATGTTGCCGTGATCCAGGGCTGCGGCCTCGAAGAGACGCTCCATCGCCGCGTGCTGGCCGACGTTGCCCGCCAGAACCGCGGCGTATTCCTCGCTCTGTGGCGGCGCGAACCAGAAGCCGAGTTGCATCCGGTAGAACTCGGCGTTCTGCCGGGCGTAGGTGAAGTAGCCGCGGACGATAGCCTCGAGGGTCATGACCAGGTTGTGGTCGTAGGTGCCCGCGGCCGTCAGCGCGTCGCGCAACCCGGTGGACCTTTCCTCGATCAGCGCATCCAGCAGACCGCGCTTGCTGCCGAAGTAATGGTAGAGAGTGGGCTTGGTGATCCCCGCCGCATCCACGATCTCCTGGACACCCACAGCGTCATAGCCGCGCTCACTCCACAGGTCGAGTGCGCGGGCGAGGATTAGCGAGCGGTTGTCCATGGCGCCAGTATACCGATCGGTATAGGCGGGCGCAAATGGTGGCGCGGCAGGTGGCTCGCGCCGGCTCGGCCGGCCCCTAGAACCCCAACTCCGTCAGCGTCCGGTGCATCCGCCGCGCGGCCTTGCCACGGTGCGAGATGCGATTCTTGGCCTCGGCCGACCACTCGCCCAGGGTGCGGGCGCCGGGTGCCTCAACGGCCGGCTCGAAAATCGGGTCGTAGCCAAAGCCGCCGTTTCCCTTCGGCCCAATCGCTATGCGGCCTTCGCACGCGCCGTGGGCGAGACGGACGGGGAAGCCTCCGCGAGAGCCACGCTCTTCCGGCAGAACGAGCGCCAGGACGCAACGATATCGAGCGCCGCGTCGCTCTGCCGGCAAGCCGGTCAGCGCCCCGAGCAGCTTGACGTTGTTGTCTTCGTCGGTCGCCGTCTCGCCGGCGTAGCGCTTGGTGCGGACGCCCGGCCCTCCGCCGAGGTGGTCCACTTCGATGCCGGAGTCGTCGGCGAGCGTCGGCAGGCCGGAGAGCGCGGCGTAGAACCGCGCCTTCTTGGACGCGTTGGAGTCGAACGTCTCGCCGTCCTCGACCGCCTCATCGGGGATGCCGACATCGTCCAGATCCACGAGCTCGGCGTTTACCGAGAGGAGTTCGCGGAGTTCGCGGAGTTTGTGGGTTGAGCGCGTGGCGACCAGAAGCCTCGACCGATCCGGTGCCGTGGACCCCCCGGCGGCCATCTCCAAGCCCTAGCGCTTGACCGAGGCGAACGCCTCTGCCTGCGCCGCGAAGAGCTTCTCCAGACCAGTGGAGGCAAGGTCCAGCATACGGTCCATGTCCGACCGCTCGAACGGCTTGCCTTCGGCCGTGCCCTGAAGCTCGACGAAGCGCCCGGCATCGGTGGAGACGACGTTGAAATCTACCTCCGCCTTTGAGTCCTCGGAGTAGTCCAGGTCAAGAAGAGTCGCGCCGCTCACGATTCCCACACTAACGGCCGCAACGCGCCCGATGAGGCAGCGCTCCATGCCGTACATGCGCATGGCCGTTGCCAGGGCCACCCAGCCGCCGGTGATCGACGCGGTGCGTGTGCCGCCGTCCGCATTGAGAACGTCGCAGTCGACTGTGATGGTTCTCTCGCCGAGCTTGGCGAGGTCCACGACGCCGCGCAGTGACCGGCCGACCAGGCGCTGGATCTCATGAGTTCGGCCGCCCAGTTTGCCCTTGGCGGACTCACGCACGTTCCGCTCGCTGGTGGCTCGGGGCAGCATGCTGTACTCGGCCGTGACCCAGCCGCTGCCCTTGCCGCGGAGATGCGGCGGGACTTTGTCCTCGATGGTGGCGGCGCAGAGCACTTCCGTACCGCCGACTTTGATGATGCAGGAACCCTCCGCCCACTTCTGGACGCCCAGGGTCAGGCTGATGGGTCGGAGATCGCCGGGCGTGCGACCGTCGGACCGCAGGTTCGATTGAGCGCCGATGGTCGTCATTCCGGAGGCTCCTTCGCCGATACGTGTCGTGCCGCCGCCTGGCGGTTGGCGGCCTCGGCTTTCACCTCGGCCTTCGCAGCATCCCACAAGTCGTCGAGTTCGGCGAATGAGAGGTCGCGTAGCTGAACGTTTCGCTCACGGGCCATCCGCTCCACGCGCCGGAAGCGGTCCCGGAACTTGTTTGCGGCGGCGTGGAGTGCGCCTTCGGCGTCCACGTCGTGGTGACGGGCCAGGTTGGTGATGACCAGCAGCAGGTCGCCGAGCTCCTCGCGCTTCTCTTCGGGCGTCTCGGCTGCGGCCAACTCGGCCAACTCTTCATCGACCTTGTCCAGCACGCCGACGATTTCTTGCCAGTCGTAGCCGAGATGGGCCGCCCGCTCCTGCATCTCCTGCGCGGCGGCGAGGGCGGGCATGGATCGCGATACGCCATCGAGGGCGCTCTTGACCGGGGCCGCGGGCTCGCCCGCCTGGGCGGCGCCGGCGGCGACTTCCTCCCGCTCGGCTCGCTTGATCTGCTCCCACTGGCGATTGACGTCCGATGCGGTCTCGACGTGCGCCTCGCCAAAGACGTGGGGGTGGCGCCGGACGATCTTGGCGCTGATTTGGCGTTCGACTTCCGTCAGGTCGAAGACGCCGGCCTCGGCAGCCAACTGGGCGTGCAGAACGATCTGGAGGTAGAGGTCGCCGAGTTCGCCTGCCAGGTCCGGTGTGGAGCCTGCATCCAGGGCGTCATATACCTCATAGGCCTCTTCCAAGAGGTTCTTCTTGAGCGAGGCATGCGTTTGCTCGCGGTCCCACGGGCAGCCGTCCGGCTGGCGCAGACGGTTCACGATCCAGGGCAAGGCCCACGGTCCGGCGAGGGCGAGTTCCGGCGGCAGCGGGGCGATATAGAGCGGCGTGGCCAGCAGCGCGTCGTCCACCAGGCCGACCGTGGTGGTCTCGGGCAGGCCGAGGCGGCCGACTATGTGGTCGGCGGGGTAGAGGCGCCGTAGAACCGCCGTAGCGCCGCTCTGGGTCGACACGTGGCGCCCGGCAAGTGACGCCACGTCGGACGCCGCTCCGTCGCTCGCACGCAGCAATGCCGCGGGTACCAATATAAGTGGTCTCGAAGGTTCGATGGGCGTGCCCGACAGCCGCTCAGGTGTGCCGATTTGCAGACCTGCTGCGGGATCTAGCCCCCAGCGGATTCGCGCCTCAGCAATGAATGCGTCGAGCACCAGTCCCGTGCGCCTACGTGGCGGACGAGGTTGAGCCGCCCGGAGTCAGTGCCGTAAGCGCCGCCGAATCCTTCCAGACCAGGGCATTGGCTTGGAACTCCGTCAGCCAGGCCGAGAAGACGACCTTCTTGAGTTTGGCTTGCTGGGTCGCATCCGCGACGCGGGTCTGCTCCTCGGTGATCTTGTAGATGTAGTAACCGCTGCCGGAGACTATGTTGCTAACTCGGCCGACCGGAGTGCTGTAGATAACCTGTTCCTGCGCTGCGGTAAGCATGTACGGGGAGACCCAACCAAGGTCGCCTCCGTTGATCGCGTCCGCGACCTCGGAGTAGGTCTTGGCCGTCGTGCCGAAATCCACCCCACTGTTGATGTCGAACTGGGCGTTGGCGATGCGCTGCAGCGGTGCCTGGCGGCGGCCCTGGAATTGCACGACTACGTACCCCTGGGCGCTCTCTTTGATCGGGTCAAGGAATTCGCCCACAGTAAGGCCGGTCTTGAACACGGCTGCCTGCACGCTCGTCATGTCAAGTCCTTGAGAACTGGCGGCAGTGGTGGCGTTGAACACGTCGGCCGGTAGCCACCACTGGATGTCGCCCGAGTAGGGCCTCCAGAGAGTGTCGTCGTTGACATTCGTGTCAACAGCCATCGCGTTCCATTGCGACGGATCCGCCCGAAGCTTGGCCACGGCCGCATCGGCCCGAGCCTTGGCGTCCGTCCAGGCGGCGTCCGTCTCGGCGACGCTTGAAGCATTGGCGGCGTCGTGGTTGGGGGCAAAGACCATCATTCGCATCTTAATTTCGTCGCCGTCGCCGGCCTGGCCCACGCCGGCGGAGATCGCGATCTCCTGAACCTTGCGTTGCGTCGTGGCGCCGGTGATGTACTTGGCTTCGATCGTGGCCTGGATTGCCTTCTGGATGGCCGCCCCTCGCGCGTATGCTCGCAACTGGTCCCCGTTGGCGGCAGCGGCGATGCTGGCTTCCCAGTCCGTGTCCACATACTTGGTCACGATGCTGGTGATTGTAGCGAAGCGGTACGCTCCGTCCGAGCCCTTGAAGATCGTCGTTATGTCGCCCACCTTCTGGAGCGCGAACACGGCGTCTGCCAGATCCGGGTCTGCGGCGATCGTCTCTCTACTGACCAACCCCAAGTCGCCGCCGCCCGAGTTGCTATTGGCGTTCGTGGCTTCCGTGTCCACGTCGGCCCAAGCCTTGCCGTCCTGGATCTCCTTCAAATAGCCCTGGGCCTTGGCCAGGGCGGCCGCGTCGTCTGAGCTCGTGGGAGCGGAGGCGGGCGGGGTCGGCGTGGTGGGAACGCCTATAACCTTGACGTGGCGCAACTCGGAGACGGTGCCGTCCGTGACGACCTGCGCGTCGACCATCTGGTCTGTGACCGAGATGTTGTTCTTGGCAGCGTACTGGCGCAGCTCTGCCTCATTGATGAGTTGGGTCAGGGCATCGCTGTAGAGGGTTGAGGAGCTCTCGCTCGTCGTGATCGCGCTCGTCAGAGTGCTGAATTCTGCAGTTGTGATCTTGTTCTGGTTGCGCATCGTTTGGAAGTTGGCGGTCTGCCGTTCATAGCGCGCCAGGTTCAACGCCGCGCGGTCGCGAACCGCATCCTTACTGATCTGCTCGCCGTTGGCGGTGGCGATTGCAGCCCAGTGATCGGTGTAGTAGCCGGCGGCGAAAACGCCTCCCATCATCGACACGGCGGCCGCGATGGCCAGCGAGAAAAGGAGGGTTATGTACACGGCACGGCGAGAGTCGCTGCGGCGCGTTCGGCGTCGTGTTGGTCGAGGGGCCGATCTAGTACGGAAGGTCATCTGGGCGTCCTGGTGCGAGCGTGGTTCCGGTAAGGCAGACCGGGTAACGGAGCCGTATGCTACCGCATTCTGCTTCCTGAAACGGCGTTCAGGGAGTGGGGCACCATCCGGATTGCGTACATGGTTGGCTTAGGCTCCGTTCTGACGCTTCTTGCGCGCTCGCCGGGAACCGGCGACGAGCCTCTCAACGACGATTCGGTAGGCCGCCGCCTGGCGCGTCCAGCTTAACTCTTCAACCCTATCTCGGGTCTTCCGGATCCTGGAGATGCGCCCGTCAGGGTCGTCGATGAGCTTCAGAACCATCTCCGCCAGCGACTGGGGATTGCCCGGTTCGTAGACCGAGAGAGTGTCTGGTGCGAAATACCGCTCCACCGTAGGCAGTCGCGAGGCCACGACCGGCTTCTGCATAGCCGCGTACTCGAGAACCTTGGTGGAGAGGCTCATGCCGGTAAAGGGATCCAGACGAGTTGGAGCGACGCCGATGTCGCCCTCTGCGACGGCCCGCGGCACGTCCTCGATGGGTATTCGGCCCGGGAAAGCGACCCGATCCATGATGCCCAGCTCGGCTGCAAGAGCCTCCAGGATCGGCCTGGCGTCGCCGCGGCCGTAGAAGGTGGCCTGGACGGGCAGGTCCGGACGGGCATCCTTGATGACAGCAATCGCTCGCAGAACGACGTCCAGCTCGTAGGTTGGCGTCAGGGCGCCGGTGTAGACAATTCGCAGCGTACCGTCCGACATGAACTCGCGGCGCAAATTGGACGCGGCATCGAACAGCCCGAGATCCGGGCTGTTGAGTACGACGGTGAGCTTCTCGGACCTTAGACCCAGGCCGCGCAGGCGCTCGGCGAGCGGTTCGTTGACCGTCAGGACCTCGTTGGCAAACTTGATCGAGAGCTTCTCCTGAAGCCGCAGGAGCTTGTAGCTGATCGGATTGGCGGCCTTTGGAAAGCGGCTCCGAAAGAACTCCGGCATTGCTTCATGGAGGTCCAGGAGAACGGGAACGCCGACCATCTTCAGCGGCAGGGCCGCGAAGACGAGATAGTCCGGCAGCGAGTGGACCTCGACCAGGTCGTAGCGGCGGCGACGGTGAGCCCGACTCGCCGACCACAGCGACCTCAGGAGGAAGGCGCCGTACTCGGCCAGGTACACCGGCAGACCGGCGCCCTGATGCCGGCGCACCGGCAAGCGCCTGAGGTTGACGCCTTCGATGACGGCCGACGGAGCTTCTCCCGGACGGCGGAGGCCGAAGACGTCCACTTCCCAGCCTGCCCGGACCAGCGCCTCGGCCTCGCGGCGGACCCGCGAGTCTTCCTCGTAGTTTGCATGCACGATCATCGCCACTCGGGGCGGCCGTTGGGTCTGGGTCACTTGGCTGCTCCACCGATCGAGTCCGCGAGCGCGGCAACGATGCGCTCCGCGGCACCAGAGCCGGCCAGGTTCAAACCAGCGGCGCGCTGACGGACCCGGGCCGGCGTGGTCCCGAGCGGGGCTCGATCCGCCAGCTCCCTCACAGCAGCGTCGCGATCCAGCCCGACGAGAACCGCAGAACTCCCGGCGCCGCCGACGGTCTCGACCCACTCGGTCGTCGTGCGGAGGACCAGGCACGGAACGCCGAGCCAGGCGGCTTCGCGCTGGATGCCGCCGGAATCCGTCAGGACGGCGGCCGAGTGCAGTTGCAGGGCCAGCGATCTCCGGTAGCCCTGTGGCTCAACCACGATGACGCCGTCCGGCAACGCGATGCCCGCGGTCTTGAGGGCCGCTCTTGTGCCAGGGTGAAGCGCCAGGACGACTGGGCGCTCAGGCGTGGCGGCGGCGCCGAGCAGCGAGGCCCAGGCTGCCATCGCCGCCGGCTCGCGGTTCTCGGCGCGATGAACCGTTGCAAACAGGAATTGCCCCGGGCTCAGTCGCGCGCCAAATGCCGGACCGATGGGCTCAAGTACGGCCGGATCTCGAATCTCATCGGAAACTCGTGCGGCCAGGTCCAGCATAAGGTCGCCGACGTCGAGGACACCGGCGGTGATCCCCTCGGCGGCGAGGTTGGCGACCCCGGCCGGTGTCGGCGCGAAGAGCCAGCTTGAGAGATGGTCGGTCACGATGCGGTTCAGTTCTTCCGGCATGCGCCGGTCGTGGCTGCGCAGGCCCGCCTCCACATGGGCCACGGGAATGCCGAGTTTCGCCGAGACGAGCGCGCCGGCCAGCGTGGAGTTCGTGTCACCGTAGACGAGGACCGCGTCCGGCGCCGCGTCGCGGATGATCGGCTCGAGAGCGATCAACATCCGGCCGGTCTGGTCACCGTGCCCGCCCCCGCCGATACCAAGCGAGTGATCCGGTCTGGCCAGGCCGAGTTCGTCGAAGAAGTTGCCGGCGAGGGCCTCGTCGTAGTGCTGGCCGGTGTCCACGAAGATGTCCGTGTTATCGCGGCGCAGGACCGGCTGCAGCGCGGCCGCCTTGATCAGCTGCGGCCGAGTGCCGATGACGCTGACGATCCGCATCGCCGGCTCTACCTACCGGGTTGTGGCCGGGGCGTCGGACGGCCGGCGCCTCGTTTCCGCCTGCACGCCGACTCCGACGTACCGCACGGACTCGGGCAGCTCGATCCCACGCAGGCTGTTTCGCCCGTCGAAGATGGCCTCCAGCTTTGGGTAGAGCGAGAAGTTGATCTTCGTCCAGAGGGCGTCGGCCGTCTGGGTCACGATTGCCCGGAACTCGCCGGGGTCACCCCAGTGGTATGGCGCGGCGCAGTTGCGATCGATCGTCTCATCCGAGAGAAGAGGGTCGTAGGCAGAGACCTCGGCGCCGTGGAACGAGAGCCGCTCGATCAGCGGCAGTGCCCTGGAGTAGGCCAGCTCGTTCACGCCTTCGCGGTAGGTAAGGCCCAGAACGAGGATCGGAACGTCGTCCAGGCCGCCCAGCAGAGCTTCCAGCGACTTGATCGCGTTGCCAACCTGGGCATCGTTGACGCGGCGTGAGACGGCTACGACCTCCAGATCCGGCGCGCGGCTCAGCAGCAGGTGCGGATAGACGGGGATGCAATGGCCGCCGACGCCGATGCCGGGCTGGTGGATGTGCGAGTAGGGCTGGCTGTTGGCGCCCTCGATCACTTCCTGAATGTCCACGCCGACGCGGTCCGCGTACCTGGCAAAGTCATTGGCAAGGGCAATGTTGACATCTCGGTAGGTGGTGTCCGCGATCTTGCTGAACTCGGCCGCTTCAGCCCCGCTCATCTTCACGATCTCGGCGTCCAGCACCGAGTCGTAGAAGTTGGCAGCCCGCCGACCGGATTCCGGCCCGATGCCGCCGACCAGCTTGGGGTAGGCGGAAAGGTTGGAGAAGACGGCGCCCGAATAAAGCCGCTCGGGCGAGAACGCGATGAAGAAGTCCTCATCTGCCTTGAGGCCCGTGGCCGCTTCCAGGCGCGGGGCAAACCTGCCGCGCGTGTCGCCGACCGGCAATGTTGTCTCGAAGATAACGGTCAGGCCGGGATGAACGCCTGCGGCGATCGAGTCCACAGCCGAATCCATGTAGCGGTAATCCGGCTGCTGGGCGTCGTCCAGCATTACGGGCACGATCAGCACCACGACATCTGCCGCGCGCACGGCCGTAGCGGCATCTGCGGTCGCGGCGAGACGGCCCGCGGCGTGGAGTTCAGCCACTCCCTCGGCCAGACCGGGTTCTTCGGCAACGTGGCTCCGACCGGCATTGATGGCCGCGACCACGTCCGGGTTCACATCAACGGCGGTGACGTGCCAGCCGTGGCCGGCAAACTGCACGGCCAGCGGCAGGCCCATCTTGCCGGCCCCGACGACCACGGCCCGGCCGACGGTCCCAGGCTCTCCCGTCCAAGGCGCGGCCGTTCTGGGCGCAGCGTGCACACACGGGTTCGAAACTGCCGCGATGGATCCGCCCAGCAGGCTTACTACGCGTGACGGCCGGGAGACGATACTCATTTAGCGGCAAGCCTCGAAGGGAGATCTGAAAGGTCAATGGGGCCGCGTTCGGCGGCGGCTTCCAGCATGGCGTTTGCCAGTGCGACGGCCCAGAGGCCGTCCTCGCCGTCAACGTAGGGCCGCTCGCCGGTCCGCAGAACCCTTACAAACTCATCGAGCTGAGCCCGCAGGGGTTCGACGTTCTCAACGGGAATCTCGGCGACATCTCCGGTGAATGTTGTTGCGTAGCCGCCGATCATCAGGGGCCGATCGACGTTGGAGCGGGTGAAGGTCAGCTTCTGAGTCAGGTAATCCAGCTCGAACATGCCCTCTTCGCCGAGCGCGACCAGACTACGGCGCTTGGCCGGAGTCAGCCAGTCAACGTCCAGGAAGCCGATGGCCCCAGACGGGAAGTGCATCAGGCCAAAGGTGAGGTCCTCGTGGCTGGCGTGAAGCCTCTGAGCCGTCTCCGCGTAGACGCGAACTGGGCGCTCCCCGGCAATCCAGCTAAGCATGTCGACGTCGTGGGTGCCCAGGTCCACCGTCACGCCTACGTCGCGGATGCGGGCCGGGAAAGGGCCCGCCCGGCGGCTGGTGACGGCATAGATCGTGGATAGCCAGCCCGCTCGCAAGAGCCGGCCCATCTCCATGACGGCAGGGTTGTACCGTTCCACGTGCCCGACCTGGACGCGTACATTTTTGCGGCGCGCAGCGGTCACGATGGAGAGGGCGTCGTCTACGTTGGCGGCGAGCGGCTTCTCCACCAGGACACTGAGGCCGCGCTCGATCGCCGCCAAAGCAAGGGCGACATGAGCCGTGGTCGGGGCGGCAATCACCGCGCCATCCAGCTCGCCTGCGCGGAACATCTCGAGGGGATCCGCGAAGCCCACGGCTCCCGTCTGGGTCACAGCCGCTTTGAGAGCGGCTGCGTCTGGATCTGCAATCGCGGCAAGCGTCGTCTCCGGATGAGCGGAGATGACCCGGAGGTGGTTCTTGCCCATAGAGCCCAGCCCGATAAGGCCGAGGCGTAGCGGCGCGCTCACGATGGGTCGCCCGCAGCGACGGTGTGACCCAGTACCGCTGTCCGGAGAGTGGCGATGACCTGGTCCTGTTCCATTTCCGTCAAGCCCGGGTACATCGGCAGCGACATGCTGTCGGCGGCGGCTGCGTCCGTGTTTGGTAGATCCGCCTCGACGCCGAGCTCCTGGACGTAGGCCTGGCGATGGCAGGGTATCGGGTAGTAGATGCCGCAGATGATGCCGGCGTCCTTCATCTCGGCCACGATCTCGTCGCGGGCCGAGCCAACGCCGATCGTGTACTGGTGGAAGACGTGCGTTCGACCATCAGGCCAGGTCGGTAGTCTGACTGGGAGACCGGCGAGGCCTGCGTCGTACCGCTTGGCGATTGCCTGGCGGCGGGCGGTATTGCGATCGAGCTTGTCAAGCTGGACCAGGCCGATCGCGGCCGCGATATCCGTCATGCGGAAGTTGTAGCCCAGGATCTCGTGGTGATAGCGGACCTTCATGCCCTGGTTTATGTAGAGCCGGATCCAGTCGGCCAGGCGGTCGTCGTTGGTGGTGACGAAGCCACCTTCGCCTGTCGTCATGTTCTTGGTGGCGTACAGGCTGAAGGCCGCCGTCCCGAAACTGCCCGCGCGACGCCCGCGATAGAGCGCGCCATGGGCCTGGCAGGCGTCCTCGACGACCGTGAGGCCGTGGCGGTCGGCGATGGCCTGGATTGCGTCCATGTCCGCGATCATGCCGAACAGACTCACCGGGCAGATGGCCCGCGTCCGCGGCGTGATGGCGGCCTCTATGCGCCCCGCGTCCATCAGATACGTATCCGACTCGATGTCCACGAAGACCGGCGTGGCGCCGGTGAAGAGGATGGAACTGACCGTGGCGTTGAAGGTGTGCGAGACCGTGATGACCTCGTCTCCTGCGGCCAATCCCAGCCCGGCGAAGATGGACATCAAGGCAACGGTGCCATTGGAGAGCGCGATCGCGTGCTTGGCACCGCAGTACGCAGCCCAGCGCTGCTCCAGCTCGGCGACCTTCTTGCCCTGGGCGATCATGCCGCTGTTGAGGACTTCCGTGACTGCGGCGATTTCCTCGGGGCCGAGATCGGGGCGAGCGGGCGGGATCATGCTGAGGCTCCTGTGCTCGATTCGGGTCGCTCCAACAGCGAGCCGATTTCAAGATTGAAGTTGAACGCGCGACCGCACCGGAGGCAGGCCAGCGCAGCGTTAGGAGAGGGTATTGGAGAGGCGGGTTCGCCGCTTGAATCGACAAGCCGGCTTCCGCAGGCGCAGACCCAACCAAGACGGCGGGCGGGGTTACCCGCAACCAGAGCGTAGTCCGGAACGTCCTTGGTGACCACCGCGCCGGCTCCGACCGTGGCAAATCGCCCGACAATGGTGCCGGCAACGACAACCGAGCCGGCGCCGATCGAACAGCCGTCCATTAGTTCGATCGGACTTACCTCCCAGTCGTTCCCTCGGGCCAGTTCGCCGGATCCGGTGACGGCGCGCGGGTAGCGGTCGTTCGTGAGGATTGCGCCCGGTCCGATGAAGACGCCGTTTCCGACCGTCACGCCGTGATACACGAGGGCGCCGTTCTGGACCTTGACCTTGTCGCCGAGATGAACGCCTTCATCGATGAAAGCATCGCGCCCGATGATGCAGTCCGCCCCCAGGCTGGCTCCGTTCCTGAGGACGGCCCGGTTCCAGACGCTCGATCGCGGCCCGACGGCCACATCGGCTTCAATTTCGGCCGACGCGTGAACCCTCGCCGTGGCGTCGATCACGAAGAACTCCTGTGGCGGATCAAGGTGGCGGAGGGTCGCAACGACCGCGCTCAGCCGGCTAGAGAGTATACGATCGCGTGCGGGCGCCTGCCTCGGCCGCCGGATTACTCCCGCTTGCGGCCGGCAAGGAGGGCGACGGCGAGCAGGCCTCCGATGGCGGCGCAGGCCACGATGGCCCCTCGCCAATCAAGGACCGGCCTGACCTCGCCTTCGACGTTGCGGGCAATGACGATGAAGGCCGCACTGCGGCCTTCAAGCTTCACGTTGGAGGCCACGACGCTGCCGACTCCGCTGTCTCGGAGGCTGGCGTCGGAAGCCAGAATTGCGGCGGCTCCGCTCTTGTTCACGTAGACGTCTCTGCCGATGGCCATCGTGACTGCGCCCATCTCGGACGAGACTCGCCCCGCTCTGGCCAGGCCGACCCCGCCCATGCGGACGGCTATGTCGTCCGCGTATGCCATTCCAATCCCGCCCACGGTAACCGTGATGTCCTCGGCAGAGGCCGACCCGAGACCGCCCTGTCGTACGGCAACAGAGGTGGCGTTCACCGCACTCGTTCCGCTACGGTCGATGGTCAAGTTCGCTGCTTCCAACGGCTCGGCTGGCAACGGCTCGGCTGGCGAGACGCCCGGATTCGGGACGGCTGCCGCCTCCTCGGGCCGAGCCACCGGCGCGGCCTTCGACCGGACCGTCCTGGGGCGGACTGCCTTCGGCTGGTCGGACTTGTGTAGCTCGGCCGGACCGAGCGCTTTTCGACCGTGAGCCTTGGCCGTCGGTTCCTCACTCATGTCATCCATCTCCGCTGTCGCGATCCTGGACTTACCGGTAGTAGCCCACGATGTCCACCACGACCTGGGTGGTCGGTGAGCCCCTGGCTCCATAGGTGATTGCCAGAGTACCGCCGGCGCCGAGCGCGCAGGTAAAGCCGTTCGCACGAGCGTCGCCGTAGGGGAAGTTCAGGTTTGATGTCGTCACTATTGGGGTTGGGGTTACTGCCAGCCAGCCGGCGGCGGTTTGGCCTGTGACAGTCAGGTTGCCTACGACGGCCACGGCGCTCAGAGGAACAGAGGCGTGGCCGCGGACCGTGTACTGACCGGCAGTCAGCGCCTTGAGGGGGCCTGGCAGCCCCTGGGCTACCCGGCTGTCCACCACTCGGCTCGGGTTCAGAGGCACGTACGTGGCACCTGAAAGACCCGGCACGAAGTACCCGGTGGCGTCGAAGATGAACTGGACGGATGTGCGGGTAGTGCCCTTGAACGTTACCTGCAGGTTGCCTGCGTTAAGCGGTAACACAACGTTGTTCGCCCGGGTATCTCCAACCGGGAAGTTGACCGTAGACGTGGCCGGACCTCCGGAACCGATCGACGGGGCAACGGTTAGGTAACCGCCCGATCCTTGGCCCGTGACGGTGGCGTTGCCGACTACGGCTGTTGCATTGGCCGGGATATTGCCGGTGCCTCCGACCATGAAAGTGCTGACGGTGTTGGCCGCGACGGGGGACTGAAGACCCAGCTTGATTCTTGTGTCGACGAGGCGGGTCGGGGCTATGGGCACGAACGTGGCCCCTGCGGCGTCGCGGGCAAAGTATCCGGTCAGGTCGAAGATGACCTGGACTGTTGCGCTCGAGGTAGAAGAGACGAACAGAGCAGATAGAGATCCGTCCGGGGCGAGGCCCACCGTGACGCCGTTGGCTCGAGTGTCACCTTTGACGAAGTTGATGGTGGAATAGGTGCCAGTTGCTGCCGGGCCGACTCTCAGATAACCAGAACCAGTTGCGCTGGTGATCGTGACGTTGCCGGTGACGGCCATGGCGTTCGCGGGAATGCCGTTCTGATTCGCAACCGAGAACGTCCGCGCTTTGCCGTTCACGAAGGGGCCGCCGACCCTGAGGTTAATGCGGGTGTCCACGATCCGGACGGGAGTTATCGGTGTGTATGTTCCGCTGGGCGTGGTGTCGATGATCACGCCGAAGTTGGCGAATGCGGCGGCGTCGAACGGAGCCGGCGACGGGGCGTAGTCCCTGGTTGATCCGCTGGTCCCCGCGATCTGGAGGATGTACTGGCTATCTGGGAGGGGCGTCTTGCCGTCCAGGGTGCCGTCCCATGTGTACTTCTGGGCTCCGGCCGTCTGAGAGCCCAGGCCGATTGTTCCGGCGACCGTCCCGTCGGCTCTGTAGACCGAGAGCGTCATGCCTGTGTAGGGCTTCTCGTTCGTCCATGCGATGCCGAGTTTGTCCTTGATGCCGTCGCCATCGGGCGAGAAGGTTCTGCCTGCGTCAACGCCCGACCCGGATGGAGTCGTGCTCGGCGTCCCGATGACCAGGCTGTTGATGCCGGCCGTAACCGATGTCGTGTTGGGCGGAGTTATGGCAGAGGCGAAGGCGGTCGTTCCGTTGTCGACGGCGACCCAGCAGCCGGGGAACGTGGGAGTCACGGGGTTCGATTCGGTGATCGGGCCGTTGACCTGATACCAGTGGTAGCCGTCGGCCGAGACGGGACCGCCGATGATCTGGAATATCGTGCCGCTCGCAACGGTGAAGAGCGGGTTCGACGTAATTGTGGGTTGGCCTCGCTCGGCCATGGAGCCCGACACAACTTGCAGGTAGCCGTTGACGGCCAGGGTTGGGGCGGCCGTATAGGTCGTCGTGACATCCCAGGCGCTTACGTTGCCGACGCCGTCGGTGGCGCGGACGCGGAATGAGTAGTTGTGCCCGCTCGCTCCGTCGAAGGAGGAGCTCGTCGCTGTGGTTCCGGTGATCCAGTCGGTCCACGTACCACCGTCGGTGGAAACCTGGAGGTCGTAGTTCTTGACGCCGTTCCAGTCGTCCGAGCCTTTCCATGAGACCGTGAAGCTCTCGCTGGCCTGGGTGGGTGTGACGTTGACGATGCCTGCCTTGGGCGGGTTGTGGTCCGTCAGGAAGTTGTCGGCCAGGGCCTGGTTCAGTTCCGGGTAACCCGAGTCGTAGCCGAGTACCCAGATCCCGACGCCACCCAGGCCCCAGTAGTTGATTCGCTCGTACCGTGCGGCAAGCGCGCGGGCGTCGTTGTAGTAGAGCTCGCGCCAGGTGCCTACGCCGCCGTACGTGCCGTAGTAGGAGACCCAGGCGGACTCCTCGACAGAGTCGTATTGCTTGAGGTTAGTCAACGCCAGAGCGGCGGCCGTGTAATAGGGTACCCAGGTGGCGTCGCCGTACGTTGTGCCGCTTCGATTCGTTGAGTAGATCGTGGTGTCCGGCGTGGAGTAGGCGATGCCGTAATAGGGCAGGCCGAGCAGGATTTTCGAGGCCGGGGCCAGGGCCCTGTACTGATCCACGGAGTCCGTCAGGTCGAAGACGCGCGGACTCGTCAGAGGATCGTGCGAGGCGGCGTAGGCGGACCCGCCGTCGCGCAAGTCGTAGCCCATGATGAAGACGTTGTCTGCGGCGCCGGCGGCCAGCAGGTTGGTCACGTCGTAGGATGTCGTGCGCCCGGTGCCGCAGAAAGTCAGCTCGTAGCCGGCATGGATGCTGTCCAGCTGGGCTCGGAGCTGGCGCACGAAGGTCACATAGTTGGCGGACTGGCCGGAGGCGATCGGTTCGAAGTCGAGATTGACGCCGTCGACTCCGCGATCGCGTACGGCCGCGGCAATCTGCTTCACGGCGTTTGTCCGGTTGGCCGCGCTCGAGAGGAGCGTCGTCATTGCGGCGCCGCCGCCGGAGCCGGTCCAGGCGAACGCCTCAATCGTGAGAACAACGCGAACGTGCTTGGCGTGCGCGGCGTTGATGACCGTCGTCAGGCCGGAACTGGTCCAGCCGTTCCAGCCGTTGCCCGTCTTGTTCAGGCTGCCATCCGTGTTCAGGTCTATGCCGAAGTACGCGATGGTTGAGATAACGTCGTAGTTGATGGAGCTACCGATGGTCCAGTACGGCAGGAAGCCGTAGACCTCGCGACGCAGGGCGTTTGTAGCCGCAGGCTTGGCGTCCGTGAGCGGTTGCTTGAAAGGCGCGGCGGCCACTTGCTTGTCGGACCCGTTGGAGGGCGGGTCGGTTTCACCCGCGGCCCAGGTTGCGCCCTGTGGGCTGGCGGCGATCGCCACGCCGGTGGCGCTGCCGGCCGGCAGCGGCTGTGCCGGCGAGCCATCGATGACGGTCTGGTCCCCCGCGCGCGGCGTGTATGGAACCGTGACGGCACCACCGGGCACGAAGGAGTAGGCCTTGTCGGCGTGCGCCATCGCCTCCTGATACTGGATCGACGGTGCGTCGAGGATCGCGTCCGGCGCAGACGAGGCGACGCCGACGCCGGAGCCGCCGGAGCCGGTGAAAGCGAGCACCAAGACGGCTCCGACTGAAGCAGCCAGCTTGCGCCGACCGATCGCTCTTCCGGTTGCCCGGACGAGCGGTGTCATGACTGGCATGCGGACCTCCCGAAGTTGCGCGTCGGGCAGGGGGGACCCGGTTCTTGCGAACCGAGCCTCAGACACGATGCGATCCGGTTCTCAATCGCGGCCGGTCTGCCTGCCCTTTCCGGCGGCCCGTCTCTTGCCGAGAGGACCGCCCTGGTGCCATGGTAGTCCCGAGTGAAGTGCAATGTGGTCTGCGGTCGCAGGCTTCTGCCCGCGCCGCTGTACGTCTATCGGGTGGCAGGGAGCAGGGCGAAGTACTCCGCCAGCGCATCGCGCCAGTCACGGAGCGGGCCATCGGGGAGTGGCGTCGGTGCGAGCACGCCCCAGCTCGGCGGGGTTGACGGCCGAGGCCACGTACTCAGCGGGACGTCTTCTGTGGGGATGTCGATCTGGGCCAGTCGGAAGACCTCGCGGGCCCAATCCGCTCTCGATGCGTGGCCGGAGTTGACCACGTGGTGGATGCCACCCAGGCCGCGCCCGCCGGCCCGTCCGGATTCGCGGACCAGCTGAATGATCGCGGCCGACAGATCGGATGCGTATGTGGGGCAGCCGATCTCGTCGGAAACGAGCTTCATCGTCGTTCCGTCGTCGTGCGCCTGACGCGCCGCCGCCAGAACCTTCTGTGGAAAATCGGCCCCGGGCAGGCCGAATAGCCAGGCGGTTCTCACGATCGCCAGAGCGGGGACGGTGGAGTCTCGGTTGGCGGGCGCCTGCAGCGCAGCCGCGGCGAACCGCTCTCCCGTGGCCCAGTACGCGGCTCGGGCTGCTTGCTCGCCGGCAAGCTTGGCGGTGCCGTAAGGGTTGGACGGATGAGTTGCGTCCGTTGGAAGGTAGGGCTTGCCGTCCTTCCGGAGGCCGTCGAAGACCTCGTTGGTCGACACCAGAACAAGCGCCGCCCCGGAGCCGACACAGGCCTCGGCCATTTCGCCGGCGGCCGTTCCGTTCCGCCTCATGGCAACCAGCGGTTGCTCGGCGCAGCCGTTCACGTCGGTCCACGCAGCGGTGTGGATGACGGTATCCGGTCGGTACTTGGACATCAGCCGATGGGCTGATGTCGGGTCATCCAGGTTGTGTTCGGGCAGATCCCAGGGCAGAACCTGGCTCACGAAACCGGCCTTCGCCAGGTCCCGAACGAGCGCACTGCCGAGTCGGCCTCCGGCTCCCGTCACGGCTACTCGCATGAGAGGCCCGGAGTCACTTGTCTGCCTCATGAGATCCGGCCAGGCGAGCGCCGTACTGGCGTTTGTAGTAGTCGTTCCAGTCGCCC
>DASVJA010000092.1:0-8378 GCA_036386115.1 Candidatus Limnocylindrales bacterium | reverse complement strand
TTGTCCGGTTTGCGGGACGGGCGTCGTTCAGGACGAAGGCGCAGTCCGTTACTACTGCCCCAATACGCGTTGCCCGGCCCGCCTGGCGCAGGAGTTTGCCCATTTCGCAGGCCGCGGCGGCATGGATATGGAGGGCGCCGGCTGGTCTGTGCTGGAGCAGCTGCTCGGCGCCGGGTTGGTCAAAACCCGAGGCGACTTCTACCGGCTGACGATCGAAGACCTGGAAGGCCTGGACAGGTTTGGCCGCAAGAGCGCCGAGAAGCTGAAGGCGTCGATCGAAAAGTCGCGCCGGCGTCCGCTGGCGCGTGTTTTGAACGCTCTCGGCATTCCCCAGGTCGGCGAGTCCACGGCGATCGATCTGGCGGGTTGGATCGCTTCCCGCTGGCCGCTCGGGGAGGCCGAGGCCGGGGAGTGGTTTGGCTCGGTGGCCCAATGCCTGCCTGAGATAACGGCAGAGGAATTACGGGAAGTTCCGGGGATTGGGCCGGTGGTGGCGGCCGCGATCGCTGGCTATTTCGCCGCGCCCGAGACCGCGGGCGTTCTCGCGGATCTTGTGGCAGCAGGAGTCATCGGCGAGCCGCCCGCCAGAAGAGTGGCTCCGGGGAGTGGCACCGGGTCCGGTGGCGCCGCTGAGAGCGCGGGCCCGCTTGCCGGCAAGACCGTCGTGGTCACCGGCACTCTCACCGGCTGGGACCGCGCCGAGGCGGAGGAAGCGGTCCGGGCGGCCGGCGGCAAGGCGGCCGGCTCCGTGTCCAAGAACACCTCATATGTAGTTGCGGGCGAGAACGCCGGCTCTAAGATGGCCAAGGCCACGGAACTGGGCGTGCCGGTCCTGGACGAAGGAGGGTTCCGGAAGTTGCTGGCGGGGGAGGAGGTCTAGCGAGTGGCGCCGGGGAGTGGCCGGCCCGGCTATGCCTGGTGCCGAACGCCGCCGGGCGACGGTTGGCGCGGCGCCCGGGATGCCCTCCAGGCCGGCAGTCCGCCCGGGAAGGTCGGCCCTGGAATCGCGGCAGCATAGTAGCCGCGGATTGGTGGTTCGGTCTGCGCCAGCATGCAGTACCCGAGGTCACTGCAAAGATGGTTGCCGGTAGCAGACCGGCCCGAGTGGCGGGTCCCGCGTCGCCCGCTCGGCCCGCCCGCGGCCCGCGCGTGGTCTCGCGCGTGGACTCGCGCGTGGCCCAGCTCCGGACTCGCTGCGGAATGCAAGTACCAGTTGCGTAACGCGAAGAGCGGTGATCCGGAGGCCCGTCAGCGGACGGTTTGGGGCACCGGATAGTCGTCTGCGGCTGACAGTTGGGCCGTTCGGGCGTCGCCGACGATCCGTCGTCCACTTGGCGTTGCAGGACGCAACTACCACTTGCATTCCGCCATTTCTCCGGCGGGCAGGCTCGCCCGCCTCCCGCCGCCCATCCCGCCGCCCGGCACGCCGCCCAACTGTTCGCCACTATCCCATCGCGGAGTTGATCTGCCCCCAGATCCACGCCGGGCGCCACGCAACGTCCGGCCCCAGGAGGTAGCGCGGAGCCTGCCACGTTTCCTGCCAGCCACTCTCTTGCAGGCGGCGCCAGGCGGCGGCGTGCTCGTCGGGGATGCCGGCCCGGACGTGTGCCCCGCGCGGCACGACGAAGCGGTGCAGGTCAAGCAGGAATAGCCCGTCCTCGAAGCGCGGCGCCACGACTGCCCCGTAGGCTCTCTCCGTCGGGAGGAGGAACCCGGCGATCGCGCCGTTCCGCGCAAGGACCCAGCCTGCGACCTCGCCATCGGCCGGCATGGCCAGCGCAGCCAGCGCTGCCGATCGATCTTCGGCCGTGGCCTGCCGATCAAGCTCGAAGACGGCCGGCAGGTCGGCGTTTTCGAGCCGTCGAACTCGGGCGCCGTCCGGCACGATCGGCGCCTTATCGATGTGATCGGCCTGAAGCTGGTGGTAGTGGGTCGCGAGCCTGAAGCCCATGCGCTCGTACATCGGCCGCCCGTCATCGGTTGATTCCAGTGAGAGGGTCAGGCATCCGGCCGCGCCGAGTCGGTGGACCAGGTCTTCGGTGATGGCCCGGCCGATGCCGCGCCTTCGAAATTCGGAGTCGACTACGATCCCGCCCAGCCAGCCGACGGGACCGTTCGCCGTCGCGAGTCCGGTCGCGATCATCCTGCCGGCCAGGACACCCGCGGTCGGACGGCATGTCGGCGTGCGCAGGACGAGGTCGTAGAAACGGTTGCGGTCCCGGAATCCTGCGGCCGTCGCCAGCGCCACCGCCGCCTCGACATCGGCCGCGGAGAGGTCCCGAATCAGCAGCTCATCGGCGGTGCTCATCACCTCACCCGAAGGCGAAACCGAGGATGCTCCAGATCAACGTCGGCTGCCAATCGATCGAGCTGCCGCGCAGCATCCGGGGCGTCGCGAATGTCGGAGCCCAGCCGTGATCCTCGAGCAGCAGCTGTCCGTCCTCATTTCCCTTCACCAGGCTCGCGCGTGCCGTCTTGGAGCGGCCGCGACAGAGGTGGCGGAGCAGCTCCAGCAGGCATGCGCCGTCTTGCGGGTCGGGCGCTACGATCGCCGCGGAATCCGGGAGGATCTGAACGAGGAAGCCGAGCAGTTCCTCGTCCGACTCCAGCAACCAGGCGCCGCCGGCCAGGGCTCCGAGAAGTCCGCGCCGGTCCTCGCCCGTCGCACGGCGGTCGAGTTCGCCAATTCGTTCGATATCCTCGGCCAGCATCCGGCGAAGTGAGGTACCGGCCGGCGGTGCGGGCGCGGCATCGAGCGGGAGTGCCTCCAGAATCTGGTACCAGCCGTCGATACGGAAGCCCATCTTCTCGTAGATCCGCTTTCCCAGTTCGGAGGCGATGAGCGCGTGCGTCGTGCAGCCGGCCTCGTCGAGCCGGTCGCAGACCGCGTCCGTTATGGCTCGCCCGTAGCCGTGCCGGCGCAGAGTTGAGTCCACGAAGATCGAACCAACCCAGCCGACCGGCCCGTTGACGGTGGCCATCCCCGTGGCCACGATGGCTCCATCCACCATCCCGACCACTGGCCGGCAGCTCGGATTGGCCAGCACCGTCTCCAGGAACGACCGACGCTCTTCCCATCCGCCGGAGTTGTATAGGGTCACCACCGCATCGATGTCGGTCCGGACCATGTCGCGGATCTCCAGATGGGCCATTGAGGTTCCTCTCAGTCGGAGCTTGCCGGGCTAACTCTACCCGGGGATGCACGCGCCGACTCGGGTTGGTTCTCGACTGAAGCGAGCATCGTGCATACTGCCGGGCGTGGCTCCCGTGACTGAACCTGTGAAGCGCCGCCTTGCACGCAACTCAGAGTTGAGTCGGGCCGGGGCCGTCCTGGCGATGGCCACCCTCTTGATGTTCGCCGTTGGATCCTCCGCGGCCGGCGGGCAAACGTCGCTCAAGCCGGGCGGTTCCGCTGTCGGCGTCGGGCTCGTCGCCCAGACCGCTTCTCCTGCCCGAACGACACCAACGGGCAATCCGACAGCGGTCGCGGCGGCATCTACGCCGGCGGCGTCGGCTACCACGGACCAAAGTCTTTCCGCCGATGGTTCTTCGACAACGCACTGGACTCTTGACCTGTTCGACAATGCTGGTCTCCGCCATGAAAACCCGGATACCACGGCTTGCACCGCCGCGTCGGTCCAGACGAGCCTCAACCTGATCGCGATCCACGGCGAGGAGACGCAGTGGTCGAGCACGACCACTTACGAGATGCAGGAGTCAATCCTGGAGTACGAACGTTCCAACATGACCCTGCCGACCACGTCCGTCGGGTCGGATCCGCACGGGACGCGCAACGCCCTGAACTACTTCGGTTGGGGTTCCATGGAGGCCGGCGTCTACGTCGATGTGGCGTACGCGACGTTCAACGCCGCAGCGAAAGCGGTGGTGTCGTCCATTGCCCGAACCCACAAGCCCGTCATCGTCTTTGCGTGGATGGGTGGCCATGCCCAGGTGGTAACCGGATACCAGGCGCACGGCGAGAACCCGGCGATCAGCGACAACTTCGTCGTGAGCGGCGTGTACCTGACTGATCCTCTGGTCGGCACTGCCTCGCTGGTCTACGACGGCGCGAACCACAAGGTCAACGCCATCACCGCGGACACATGGGTGACTCTGGCCAGTTGGAAGGCCGGTCCGGACGCGGTTCAGTTCTCCCGATACTGGCAGAACGACTCGACGTTGACGGATCCCATCGACGGCCGCGTCGGTGGGCGGGAGTGGTACAACAAATGGGTGGTCGTCCTGGCGACGCGTTAAGCGACAAATCGAGTTGATTCGGTCGGCCGGTGTTGAAGTTGGGTATTATCGGCGCATGGGAATTGAAGATGCGTTCGATGCGTCGGTCGACTACTACGACCAATGGATCCGGATCGCTGTGCCCGGGTACGAAGAACTCTTCGGAACCGCGACGAGCCTGATTCCTTTCGAGTCGAACCGCGCGATTGATGTCCTGGATCTGGGAGCCGGGACCGGTTTGTTCGCTCAGCACGTTCTCAGAGCTTTTCCCCAGGCTCGGTTCACGCTGGTGGACATCGCTTCGAAGCTTCTGGAAGTGGCCTCGGCGCGCTTCGCCGATCGGCCCGGCCAGTTCAGTTATGTGACCGCCGACTACCGCGCCATCGAAGCGCCGCCTCAATACGATGTGGTCGTCTCCAGCCTTTCGATCCACCACCTCCAACACTCGGAAAAGGCCGATCTATTTCGACGCGTTTTCGGGCTGCTTCGAGATGGCGGCGTGTTCATAAACGTGGATCAGGTTCGTGCGGAATCTCGCCCGATGGAAGCGCTGTACCGCTCGCGCTGGCTGGAGCACGTCCGGCGTCTGGGTGGGACCGAGGAGCAGATTGCCGAAAGCCTGCAGCGCCGCGACAGGTACGACCGCGACGCGTTTCTTGGCAATCAACTCCGATGGCTTCGCGAGGCCGGTTTCGAGACCGCGGACTGCGTCTACAAGAACTGGTTCGTCGGAGTCTTCTTCGCCCAGCGGAGCGGAACTAGATAGCCTCAGCGCCCCGCCGACCGCCCGGTTCGCTCTGGTTGGGTTCCGTCCGGTATCATCCCGGCATGGCCGCACTAACCCGTGCCGATGTTGAGCACGTAGCCCATCTCGCGCGCCTCGGCATGAACGAGGACGAGTTGGCGCGCCTGGAAACGCAGCTGAACCACATCCTGGACCAGTACGCCGTGCTGCAAACCCTGGACACGGAGCACATTCCGCCCACGGCACAGACGATCGAAGTGGCCAACATTCTGAGGGAGGACGTTGTCCGGCCATCTTTGACGGTGGAGGAAGCTCTCTCCAACGCCCCGGAGAAGAGCGATACCGGGCACTTCGTCGTGCCGGCGATCCTCGGCGGCGGGGGTGCCTAGCGTGGCGGACCTGACGCGACTTCACGCCCACGAAATGGCCGCGCTCCTTCGGAGTGGCGGCGTCTCATCGCGTCAGCTGGTCGAAGCTCATCTCGCCGTTGCCGAACGCCAGAATCGGGCGCTTAACGCCTGGCTCGTTATCTACCGTGCGGATGCTTTGGCCCAGGCCGATGCCGCGGACAAGCGCATCGCCGAAGCGCGCCGCGCCGGCGCGGCCGCCTTGCAGGCCCTCCACCCGCTCTGCGGCGTCCCGCTCGGGCTCAAGGATCTCGTTTCTGTCAAGGGCGGCCAGGCCACGGCCGGGTCCAAGATCCTCGAGGGCTACATCGCCCCGTTCGACTCTACGGTTACGGCCCGACTGCGAGAAGCCGGGGCCGTGATTCTGGGCAAGACGAACATGGACGAGTTCGCCATGGGTTCGTCAACTGAGCACAGCGCCTACGGGCCGACGGCCAACCCGTGGGACCTGACGCGTGTCCCAGGCGGAAGTTCGGGCGGGTCAGCGGCGGCGGTCGCCTCCTTTCATGCCGCGGCCAGCATTGGTACGGACACCGGCGGCAGCATCCGCCAGCCTGCCTCGCTTTGCGGGATCGTCGGGCTGAAGCCGACGTACGGGCGCGTCAGCCGTTACGGCATCGTGGCCTTCGCCAGCAGCCTGGATCAGATCGGGCCATTTGCCCGCGACTCGCGCGACGCGGCGATGCTGCTCCACGCCGTGTCCGGCCGCGACGACCACGACGCCACCAGCGCCCCAGAGCCCGTGCCGGCGGAACTCCTCAGCTTGCCTGCGAGCGACGACGAAGCGGCGGCCTACCTGAAGGGCAAGCGCATCGCGCTCCCCAAGGAGTATTTCGTCGAGGGCATGGAGCCCGGCGTCGCCGCCCGAGTCCGCGAGGCCGTCGCCGCCATGGAGCAGACCGGCGCACACGTCGAAGAAGTCAGCCTGCCGCACACGGAATACGGCCTGGCCACGTATTACATCATCGCCCCGGCGGAATGCTCGTCCAACCTGGCCCGCTTCGACGGCGTCAAGTACGGCCTGAACGACCGCAGCTCCGGCGAGTTCATCGAGGATTACCTCCGCACGCGAGGCACCGGTTTCGGGCCGGAGGTCAAGCGTCGCATCATGCTCGGCACCTATGCGCTGTCGGCCGGTTACTACGACGCGTACTACCTCAAGGCCCAGAAGGTCCGGACGCTCATCAAGTCGGACTTCGACGCGGTCTGGGCGGCCGGCTTCGATGCCATCTGCGCGCCCACAAGCCCAACGACCGCCTTCCCATTCGGCGCCAAGATGGACGACCCGGTGTCGATGTATCTCGCGGATGCCTGCACGCTTCCGGTGAACATGGCCGGCCTGCCCGGGATGTCGATCCCGGCCGGCCTCTCCGACGGCCTCCCGGTCGGCCTCCAGATCATTGGGGCGCCGTGGAGCGAACTTTCGATGCTCCGTCTGGCTCGTGGATACGAAGGGATCACGGCCAGAGCAACCTGGCGGGACCTAGATCCCGCCGAGCTAGCGCTGACCGACGATCCCAACACGCCCAGCCCTGTCGAGCGGATGGAGCGCCTTAAGAGCGCACCCGCCACGGGCTCCGGCGCGCAAGCCTGAGGAACATCCCGATGACAACGCCTACTCAGTCCAACCGACTCAACACGGACCCGTCCCTCCTCAACTCCGAGGCCGAGCCCGAGCGTCCGCCGCTCAGCACTCGCGTTCTGGCCCGCCGCGTGGACGAAGTCCCGCGTTCCGGCATCCGCCGCTTCTTCGACATCACGGCCACGATGACCGATGTCATCAGCCTCGGCGTGGGGGAGCCGGACTTCGACACTCCGCAGCAGGTTATCGAGGCCGGAATTCACAGTCTCGAGTCGCGCCGGACCCACTACACCAGCAATTACGGCACGATCGAGCTGCGCCGCGCCCTGGCTCACCACCTTGAGCGCCTTTACGGCGTGAAGTACGACCCGACCGAGGAGATCCTGATCACCGTGGGCGCCTCCGAGGCGTTGGACATGGCGGTCCGAGCCACCCTGGATCCGGGCGACGAAGTCATCCTCCACGAGCCGTCCTACGTTTCCTACCGGCCTGCGGTGATCTTTGCCGGCGGCGTCCCGGTCGGCGTCGACACGTCTCTCAAGGACAACTTCTCTCTGGATCCGGCCAAGGTTGAGGCGGCCATCACGCCGCGGACAAAGGCCATTCTGCTCAACTACCCATGCAACCCCACCGGCGCTGTTCTCGAGCCGGAAGTCCAGGATGAAATAGCCCGCATCGCCGTCCGCCACGACCTGCTGGTCTATAGCGACGAGATCTACGACCGCCTGGTCTACGGTGGCTACCAGATGCGAACGATGGCCTCGCTGCCGGGCATGCGCCGCCGAACGATCCTGATGGGCGGTTTCTCTAAGGCCTACGCTATGACCGGCTGGCGCATCGGTTACATCTGCGCCCCGTCGGAGATCCTGGAAGGGATCCTCAAGGTCCATCAGTACATGATCATGTCGGCGGCCACCGTCGCTCAGGACGCGGCCCTGGAAGCCCTCAAGACCGGCGAACCGGATGTGGCTCGAATGCTCGGCCAGTACGACCGTCGTCGCCGCCTCATCGTGGACGGCATGAACGAGCATGGTCTGACGTGCTTTGAGCCGCGCGGCGCCTTCTACGCCTTCCCCCAGATCACATCCACAGGTCTCACCAGCGACCAGTTCGCGGAGCAGCTGATCCGCGAAGAGTCCGTAGCCGTTGTTCCGGGCAACGCCTTCGGGGCCGCCGGTGAGGGTCACGTTCGTTGCTGTTATGCCACCAGCGAAGCCGAGATCAAGGAGGCCCTTGTCCGCATCGGGCGGTTTGTGGGGCGGCGGAGGGCCGGTGTCTGATTTCTGGTCTTTCGTAATCGTCGGCGGCCTGGCAGCGATCAGTGGCTTGCTGATCGCGCTCTTCGTTCGCCGAAAGGGGAAGGGCGCATGACTGACGCATCGCTGGTCATCTCGGTGATCGCTCTGCT
>DASVJA010000091.1:0-30664 GCA_036386115.1 Candidatus Limnocylindrales bacterium | reverse complement strand
GACCGGTGCCGGAGTGAGTGACGAGGCCTACGCGGTCACGGATCAGGATCTCTTCATCGGCACGACTGCAGGCGTGAAGAGCGCGCTGGACTCCAAGACGAACGGGTCGCTCGCGGACAACGCCAACTACCAGGCGGCGATGAAGTCGCTGTCGGGAGACAGTCTGGCGCGCATCTTCCTCGACACCGGGTCGATTGCCTCGATGTCCTCCTTGACCCCGATGGGCTCTTTCGGCGGGATGATGCAGGCAGAGGCAACGTCGATCCTCTCGGCGAAGGACCTCCCGGCCTGGATCGCAGGCTCAATTCGGGCCGAGTCGGACAGGGCCGTCCTCACAATTTCGATGCCGCGCGTCGCCCAGAGCAATCTGGGGATCGGCAATCACTCGAGCACTCTGGCGTCTCATCTGCCGGGCAACACGGTCGCCGTCTCGGAAACACATTCGATTGGCAAGGTCATCGGCGGAGTCATGCCGATGATGGAGAGCCAGTCCGGCACGACGTCCGCAGACCAGCTGGCCCAGATCAAGGACATCATCTCCAAGATCGGTGGCACCGACTGGATCGGTGACGGGGCGGAAGTACTGACCAAGGATGGAACTACTTTGGGCGGTGGCGTTGTCGTCGAAGCGCCCGACGCGGCGACCGCCTCGGTCAAGGAATCATCGATCACCAACCTCGTCACGTTGGCCGGCGCCGCGTATCACCTGACCAGCAAGGACGAGACCTATAAGGGCGTGACCATCACGCTCATCGACGTTCCGGCGGATGTCACCGGCGGAACGCCCATCCAGATCGCTGTTGCTGCCCAGGACAACTTGATCGTGGCCGGTTACACGGACGCGTTCGTCAAGGCAGTCATCGATACAACGCCTTCAAACTCGCTGGCGTCGCAGGCGGACTACTCGAACGTGATGGCCCAAGCCGGGTCGAGCAACGAGGAGTCCTTCTACGTCAACGTGCCCGCGGTTGAGGATCAGATCGGTCAGATGTACTCACCGTCGCGGTGGGCGTCTGACTACAAGCCCTACTTCGATCATCTCGGCGGCGTTGCCGGCTCGGTGATCGATGGAGATACGGTTATTCTGCGGATCGTCATCTCGGCCAGATAGCGCGCCGGGTTACAGGCCGCCCTTAGTTCCAGGAGGAACACACTCGCACATGGCAGTTCGAATTCGCCTCAGTCGCGTCGGCGCAACCAAGCAGCCCACGTACCGTGTCGTCGTTATGGACGGACGCAGCGCTCGCGATAGCCGCGCTATCGAGACGCTCGGCCACTACAACCCGCGCCTGGAACCCGTTGAGTTCGCCGTCGACGCCGAAAAGGTGAAGAAGTGGCTTGCTCAGGGCGCCCAGCCGTCCGAGACCGTTTCACGGCTTCTCCAGAACGCGGGCATCGTGCCCAAGGTCGTTCGTAAGCCCGCTCCCGCCAAGGTTGTCGCGCCCGCCAAGTAAGTCGTGCTCAGTGCACGCGTAAGGCGGAGCCAGTCAAGCGGAGCTAGAAGAAGCACAAGAGGATGCCAATGGCAGCCAAGGATCTGGTCGAGTACGTCGCCAAGAATCTGGTCGACGACCCCGACGCAGTTGTTGTGGAAGTCACGAACGGCCCCGACGGAATGGTCGTGGAGCTTCACGTGGCAGAAGAAGACATGGGCAAGGTCATCGGGCGAAACGGCAGCGTCGCCAAGGCGCTCCGCACTCTGCTGAAGGTCATGTCCGCTCGTGAGGGCGAGGTCGTCTCGCTGGAAATCTCCTGAGCCTCCGGTCGTGAGCGCCGGAGAGCGGCTCGTCGTCGGGCAGGTACGAGGCTTCCACGGCCTGAAAGGCGCCGTGCGGGTAGAGTCCCTGACCGACCGAGCCGAGGATCGCTTTGCAGTGGGCAGCGTTCTGTACCGGGAGGGCGGCGAAGACAAGTTGACCATCGCCGAGGCCGTCACTGACGGCCCCGGATGGCGGCTGCGCTTCGCCGAAGTTCCAGATCGGAATGCCGCCGAATCGTTGCGAGACGTGTATCTCGAGACAACGGTGGCTCCCGGTGAGGAGCTGGCGAAGGGCGAGTATTACTGGCACCAGATCATTGGGTCGGCGGTGTCGGACGTAGACGGAACCGCGCTCGGCAAGGTCGTGGACGTCTACCGCGCCGGGGGCGCGGAGGTGATGGTCGTTCGCAACCCGGTCGGCGAGCTGGATATCCCGCTCGTCCGTTCGCTGGTGCGAATCTTTGCGCCGGCTCGCGGCGAGATTGTGGTGGACGGCGAAGCTCTGGGCCTCAGGGGCGAAGGCACGGTCGAACCGGACGCCGAATTGCTGGCCGACCTGGAAGCCGGACTGCAAGCCGGATCCTCGGCCGAGCCGACCCAGGTCTTCGACACTCCCGACACCCCCGACAAGGCCTGATGACCGAGGAGTCTTCGCCGACTGACCCGGGCACGGCGCCTGCGGCCGAGTCGCGGGAGTTCGTGTCGCCGCGGCCGCGGCTCGAGATCGACGTTCTGACGCTCTTTCCCGGGATGCTCGCCGGCCCGCTCGCGGAGAGCATTCCCGGTCGAGCCCAGACGCGCGGCCTTGCCACCATCCGAATCCACGACTTGCGCCAGTGGGGCTTGGGCCGGCACAAGACCGTTGACGACTACACGTATGGCGGGGGAGCCGGGATGGTCCTGCGCCCCGAGGTTGTTGCCGCTGCCATGGCGGTTCTGCGCCGGCCGGACAGCATCGTCATCCTGCCCGATCCGGGTGGCGAGGTATTCGGGCAGGCTCGGGCCCACGATCTGGCCAAGCGAAGCCACTTGATCATTCTCTGCCCGCGTTACGAGGGTGTGGACGAGCGGATCCGCTCCATGATCGATCTGGAGATGTCCATCGGGGACTACGTTCTCTCTGGCGGCGAGATCCCCGCGCTCGTGTTCATCGATACGATCCTGCGGCTCCTTCCTGGTTCTATAGACCCCGAGTCGATCGCCGAGGAGTCGTTCACGGCCGGACTGCTGGAGTACCCGCAGTACACACGGCCGGCTGAGTTCGAGGGCGTCACCGTCCCGGCGATCTTGACCAGCGGCCACCACGAGGCTGTGCGCAAGTGGCGGCTCAAGGAGGCGCTGCGCCGCACCGCCGCGCGCCGGCCGGAGCTACTCCAGGGCCGGGTGCTCACAAAGGAAGAGGCCAAGGTGCTGGCGGAGGTGCGCGCGGAAGCCGCGCAGGGAACGGATTGACGCGCAACGTATACCGGAGGCAGGTATGAACCGGGTCGTAGTAGTGACCGGGGCAAGTCGTGGCATTGGGCGTGCCGTCGCCGATGGGTTGGCCCGGGATGGATATGAGTTGGCCCTCGTTGCGCGCGGGCAGGCGGAGCTGGAGCGGCTTGTCCGGGAATTGCCCGACAACGGCGGACGCGTCCATTCAGTGCACGTTGTGGACGTCTCGGACCCCGAAGCGATCGAGGTAGAGATGGAGGGCATTCTTGCCCGCCACGGGCGCATCGATGTCCTGGTCAACAACGCCGGGGCGTATGTCGCCGGAGGCCTCGACCTGGTTGCCGGCGAGTTCGACCAGATGATCGGCGTGAACCTGGTGGCACCGTTCCACTTCATGCGAGCCGCCCTTCCCGCCATGATGTCGCAGGGCTCCGGCCACGTCTTCAACGTGGCGTCCCGTGCGGGCCTGGTGGGCTTCGCGGGTGACGGCGGGTATGTGGCCAGCAAGTTCGGCCTCGTGGGCCTGAGCGCGTCGGTCTATCGCCAGTACTCGGCCGCGGGCATCGGCGTCACCGCCATCTGCCCGGGCTGGACGGACACTGCGATGGCGGCCGAATCCGGAACGCCCCTGGCGCCCGAAGAGATGATCCAACCGACCGACATCCTGGAGACGATGCGGTGGCTCCTGCGCCTCTCGCCCGCGGCCCGCGTCAGGGAAGTAATGCTGGAGTGCCGGCTTAGCATTTCGTAGGGGCAGAGACCCAACGCCTCCTTGACATACTTCGGCCGCGCCATTCGTTGATCTCATAGGAGGCCCGAATGACGATCCTGCGACTGCCAAGGGAGAGCGCTCTGATAACGGATGACGAGTTGGGGTTGGACCGGCGCGAATTCCAGAGCATGTACCGCCACATGTGGGCGGATGTTTTCCGGTATGCGTTCGTCCTGCTCGGCCATCGCGAGGACGCGGAAGACGTCGCCTCCGAGGCATTTCGCCGAGCGCTCGAGTCGTGGGACGGCGGCAGAGGTCCTGAAGGCGAGCCGCTGCCGTGGCTATTCCTCATCACTCGCCGAATCGTAATCGACCGCCACAGGCGAAAACGCCTGATTGGCTGGCTGCCGCTCGAACATGCAGCTGAACCGGAGGACGGCGCCGAGGAGGCCGCCTTCCGCCGGTCGGAGCTCTGGATCTGGTTCGAACAACTTTGTGGCGCGTTGCCGGCACAGCAGCGCGAGGCCTTGTTCCTGCGGTTTCAATTCGATCTCTCCGACTCGGACGCGGGCAAGGTCATGGGCACTTCACCGGGAAACGTACGAACGCTGGTTTCGCGTGGCCTGGCCACGCTTCGCCGAAAGCCGGAGGTCATGGAGCGATGAGCGATCGAGATGGCGGCCGCATGGCCGCGGACGACGCCCTCGGGCGGCAAATCAAGGCGAACCTGCGCGGTCTGGACTCGTTCATTCCGCCGGCGCCGTCATTCGCGACGATAGACTCGCCGGCGCTGAAGCCGCTGGCGTCGGACGGCAAGCCGGCCGTCCGCGCTCGGCTGAATCCGAAAGCTACGACGGGCTTTCTAGCGGCGGGGCTGATCGTGGCTGTTGTGCTTGGGTCTGCTGTGTGGCGCCCGAGTCACTCGGCCGGCGCGGTTGATTCTCCGGACGCGTCCGGCGTGTCCTCAACCGCGTCCGTACTGGACGTCCCGAGCTTTGATGCGCCCAGTGCGGCGACGAGCGCCGGCGCGACGAATGGGGTATCCGAGGCCAGCTTGGTGGCCAGCTCAGGCACCATCATGGAACCAACTGTCGCGCCGACGACTACGCCGGAACCAAGCACTTCGGCCGGCGCCTCGCTTGGCGGCACCGAGGCGCCCGTTGGTGCCCCCTGGTACGCGTCAGAGTTGTACCTCCTGAGTCTGATCAACTGCACCCGAACGGGCGGCTGGGTGACCGCTAAAGGTACGTGCAGCTCGGACTCACACCACACGCTCCCGGCGCAGGCCCCTCTCGTGCTGGACCTCGGCATCTCGGCCGATGTGGCTCGCCCGTACGCCAAGTACATGGCCGATCGTCGTGTGCTGAGCTACTACCTCGGTGATACCACTCCACACTCCCGCCTTTGCTCGGCCGGGTATTGCGGGGCGACATGGGGCGAAAACATCGCCTCTCCTTACACTCCCGACCGGGACGGGATGATCACCGTCCAGGTCTTCTACCAAAATGAATACTGGTGCCAGTGCGAGCACTATGCGAACGTCATGAACCCACTTTTCCACCGGGTCGGCATCGGAGTTTGGGAGACGTCGGGAACCGTGCGGATCGTGGTCGACTTCTACGTATAACCGGGTGGGAGGGCCGGCCTCTACTCCAGGCCGCCGACTCGGGTCCAGTCGCAACGCGCCGTCGTTGTGATAAGCTTCGCCGTCGGCCGCCCCGGTGGCCTTCTTCACATGTGCCTTATTCGCAGCCTGGCTGCGGGCCACATAAGCCATCGCAGCGCTGCAGCGCCGCCGCAAGAAGAGTAGGGATCAATCGTGAACGTGCTCGACGAGATCACAGCAGAACAGATCCGGACGGACCTGCCGGTACTAGCATCGGGCGATACCGTTCGCGTCTCCGCCCGCGTCATCGAAGGCACTCGCGAGCGCATCCAGGTCTTTGAAGGAACCGTCATGCGCCTCCGCAAGGGCGGCATTCAGCGGTCCATCACCGTCCGGCGCATCGCCAGCGGTGTTGGCGTCGAGCGCACCTTCAAGGTGAACAGCCCGCGCATCGAGAAGATCGAAGTCGTGCGCCACGGCCAGGCTCGCCGCGCCCAGCTCTACTTCCTGCGCAAGCGCATCGGCAAGGCTGCCACGCTGCGCGAGCGCCGCGTCAACAGCTAGAGTCGAACCGGAGCGGCATGCGAAGCGCCCGTCGCTCACCGAGTCCAATCGAGGACCCCGCCAGAACGCCCATCGCGGCGCGGCGGGGTTCTTCTGTTTCCGCGCCCGGGGCGGTCGGGGGCCGGCTGGAGATAGAGGCCTGGCACAAGGCTCGGCTGGATCCAGATTTCGCCGAGGAGCGGATTCTCTGGGGGCGCGGCTTCCGCTTCGTTGCCGGGATCGACGAGGTGGGACGAGGCTGCCTGGCGGGTCCGGTGACCTCAGCGGCCGTGATCCTACCGCCGGATTGGAAGCCACGCGGTTTGCGGGACTCCAAGCTGCTCAAGCCTGAGGATCGGCGCCGGCTCGACATCGAGATTCGCGAACACGCTCTGGCCTGGGGAATCGCCTTCGTCGAGCCCGAAGTGATCGACCGGATCAACATACTGCAGGCGACCCTTCTGGCCAGCACCCTGGCGGCCGCCCGACTGCCGATCCGGCCGGACGCCTTGCTGCTCGACGCCGTTTCGCTGCCGGAGGTTCGAGTTCATCAGCGCGTCCTCGTCTCCGCCGACAGGTTGTGCGCATCTGTTGCCGCAGCTTCCGTCATCGCCAAGGTCGCGCGGGACCGGTTGATGGAGGAGTACGACCAGCTCTATCCCGGCTACGACCTGGCCCGCAACAAGGGCTACGCCGCGCCGGAGCATCGCGCCGGAATAGACGCGCTCGGCCTCTGCCCGATCCACAGGATTTCCTTTGCGCCGTGCCGTGATCGGCAGCAAATGGCCTTGTGGCAAGATGCCGCGGCGGATGCGCCGAGCGACCGGGTGAACCCGGACGAGGCCGACTAGCAGGCCGGCAGGCATGCCGGCGCCCCGCAGGAGAGGGCGTTGACGCGGACTGATCGACAGGTCGCCGGTGATGCGGCTGAGGGGCTCGTCGCCGAGAGATTGGCCGGGCGCGGTTGGGTTGTTCTGGGGCGGAACGTGCGCTTCGGCCGATGCGAGTTGGACATCGTGGCCGTGGATCCTGGGCCGCCGGCCCGGCTGGTGGTGGTGGAGGTGCGCTGGCGTACCTCGCGTGCCTTCGGCGGCGCCGAGGAATCGTTCGATTTCCGTAAGCGCGGGCATCTGCGCATGGGAGCTGGGCGCTTGTTGGAGGCGGGCTGTTTGCCGGACGGGTCGACGTTGCCGCACCTGCCGGTCGCGGTGGACCTGGCGGTCGTGGAGCCGGGGAGTGGCGGCCGGCCCGTGGTCAAGCTGTATCGGAATGCGCTGGGGGAGTAGAGAGGCGCCGTCGGCAAAGGCCGAGCGGCGCCCTTAACTGGGCAGATTCAAACCCACGAAGCACCAGCGGATCATTTCGACGCCCCGGCCGACTCCGGACCGTGATCTGTGCCTGCTCGCAGTCCTGCCCACGCTTGGCTCGGTCGGGATTTGGTTCCAGCGGGCCTGCCGGGTGACCTAATTGAGGGCGATAGTTAGCGCCGTGCTTTGCTCATTTGAATCTGCCCATAGACTGCGCTGGCCCGCTCGGCAGGGCCGGCAACTCAGGTGACAGCCGACCCCGGGCCGGAGCCGGCTTACTTCTCTTTGAATTGCAAGATTGCTCGGCCGTCCTTGTCGTAGAACGTCATCTCGGTGTCGGCCACGTTGAAGGTGGCGGTCAAAGGCAGGGCCGCCATGTAAGTGTCTCGTCCACCGGTCGCGTAAGAATCGCAGACCTCGGTGCCGACCTGCAGACCGGTGACGGTCAACTTGGCGCCGTCGATGGCGAAGGACGCCGAGAACTGGCTGCAACCGGCCGTACCCGAAACGGTCCCGGCCTCAAAACGAGCGTAGAGCGGAACGGTCAGGAATGCTTCCTTCATTGTGCCGGTGGCTTCCGCGTACTGGCGGACTTGCCAGTCCCGGCTTTCGATGGCGCCGCCCTTCGGCGCGGCCGCGTTTCCCCCGGATCCCGACGAGCAGGCGGCCGCCACAAGAGCCAGCGAGAGGGTGAATGCCACCATCACGATGGAGCGGACAATCTTCATGCCAGTCCCCCGCGCGCGGCAGGTGCGAGATATGCTTGCGCGGCGCAACGAGATCATAGGCTTGTGGTCACTCTGCGGCGAGGCCGGCGCGCACCTCCGGCTGCAGCGACTGACTTCCGACTAGAGCTCGGAGGCGACCTGCGCTGCGAGAGGGAACTGACAGGTCCGTGTGCTAAACTCCTGCCCGGTCGTCGCGTTGCGATGGCCCACGTGCCACGTCCGCCGCAAGGCGGGTAGGCTCGGAGTTCACACGCAGAATGCCGTGTCGAGAGCGGTGCCGGACGGGTCGATAGACTTCCGGTTCTCGGCAGGAGCGCTGCGGAGGTAGCAACCGCAGGAGGCTAAGTCCATGCCGTCTATTTCGATGCGGGCGCTCTTGGAGGCCGGGATCCATTTCGGCCACCAGACACGCCGATGGAATCCCAAGATGAAGCCGTTCATCTTTGCCGAGCGCAATGGGATCCACATCATCGACCTCGCCCAGACCGTCAAGCGCCTTGACGTGGCTCTAGCGGCCGCGCGCGAATGTACCGCCCGCGGCGACACCGTCCTCTTCGTCGGCACCAAGAAGCAGGCCCAGGAGCCGGTGGCTCAGGAAGCTACCCGCTCCGGCCAGCCGTACGTCAACCGCCGCTGGCTCGGCGGCATGCTCACCAACTTTGTCACGATCCGCAAGCGCATTGCCCTTCTCGACCAGCTTGAGGCTCGCCAGGCGAGTGGCGATTTCGATCGCCTCACCAAGAAGGAAGTATCCAAGCTCGTCGAGGAGATGGATCACCTTCGCGACGTCTTCGGTGGCATCCGCAAGATGAAGCGACTGCCGGCCATGATCTTCATCGTCGACCCGCATCGCGAACGGATTGCCGTCACCGAGGCCCGCAAGCTGGAACTGCCAATCATCGGTACCGGCGACACGAACGTCGATCCGGACGAACTGGACTACATCATCCCGGCCAACGACGACGCCATCCGGGCCATCCGTCTGCTCTGCTCCCTCGTTGCCGATGCTTGTATCGAAGGCCAGCGCGATCGCGGCGGCCGTGGCGCGGAAGTCGAAGTGCCGGAAGCTCCCGTTGAGGTCGAGGTCTCCGATAAGGCATCCGACGAGCTCGTCGCTGCCCTCGCCGGCGGCGGCGCCCTGACGTTTGAGCCCGATGCCGAAGAGGAAGTGCTTCTGCCAGGGATGAAGGTTCCCGCGCATCCGCACGGCAACCCCGAGACCGAAAGCACTCCTCGAGCCAACTAATCTAGCAACGCCAGCGCCCGGCTACGGACGGGCGCCGACTACAGGAGATACGAGACAACTATGGCGACGATTACGGCGGAGATTGTCAAGACTCTCCGCGAGCAGAGTGGCGCCGGCATCATGGAATGCAAGCGCGTGCTCGAAGAGACCGATGGCAACCTCGAGAAGGCAATCGCCCTGCTCAAGGAGCGTGGCATGGCTGCTGCAGCCAAACGCGCGGGCCGAGATGCCAAGGACGGCCTGATCTCGAGCTACATCCACACCGGCGGCAAGATCGGCGTGCTAATCGAAGTCAACTGCGAGACGGACTTCGTCGCGCGGACGGACGAGTTCCAGAAGCTTGTTCGGGACCTGGCGATGCAGGTTGCCGGCCTTCGGCCGCTGTACCCCACGGTCGAGTCGATTCCGGAGGCCGACCTCGAGGCCAAGAAGGCCGAACTGGCCACCTCGGACAGCCTGGCCGGTAAGCCCGAAGCAATCCGCGGTCAGATCGTCGAGGGTCAGCTCAAGAAGTGGTTCGCCGAGGTCGTCCTCGTCGAGCAGCCCTTCCGCGACCAGGACATCACGGTCGGTCAGTTGGTTACTGACGCGATCCACAAGACCGGCGAGAATATCCGCGTCCGACGTTTCGTCAGGTTTGAGCTGGGGGACTAGATGAGCGAGGCCTCTGCGGCCCAGGGCGACGACTCCACAAAGCGACCGCGCTATCGACGGATTCTGTTGAAGCTGTCCGGGGAAGCTCTCCTCGGCACCAGGCAGTACGGCGTCGATCCCAACTTTTGCGCGTTCATCGCCGCCCAGGTCGCGGAGGTCCATCAGTCCGGAGTTCAGATCGGCATCGTCGTCGGTGGCGGAAACATCTTCCGCGGCATGGCGGCGGCGGCCAAGGGCATGGACCGGGCAACCGGCGACTACATCGGCATGCTGGCCACGGTGATGAACGCCCTGGCCCTGCAAGATGCGCTGGAGAAGGCCGGCGTTCACACGCGAGTGATGAGCGCGATCGGCATGAACGAGGTCGCCGAGCCGTACATCCGGCGCCGGGCTGTGCGACATCTGGAAAAGGGCCGCGTCATCATCCTGGCCGCCGGCACCGGTAACCCGTATTTCACGACGGACACAGCCGCAGCGTTGCGGGCCGTGGAGATCGGAGCCGAAGTAATCCTCAAGGCCACCAAGGTCGACGGCGTCTACGACTCGGATCCGGTGACCAACCCGGACGCAAAGCGGTATGAGCGCCTCACCTACTCACAGGTTCTGGCTCAGCGGCTCCGTGTGCTGGATGCCACCGCGGTCTCGCTGTGCATGGAGAACGACACTCCAATCATCGTTTTCGACCTGAATGCGCCCCAGAACATCACCCGTGTGGCCGCCGGCGAGACCGTCGGCACCCTTATCACCGGAGGCAGCCCCGCATGAGCAGCGAGACGTTGACGGCCACAGAGCACAAGATGGTCCGGGCGGTGGAAGTGCTGGAGCGCGACCTCACCAGCATCAGGACGGGCCGCGCCTCTACGTCAATCGTTGATCACATCGTGGCTGAGGCTTATGGCTCGCCGATGCCGATCAACCAGCTCGCCGGGATCAGTGTTCCGGAGGCTCATCAGATCGTCATCTCTCCGTGGGATCGCGGGACGCTGCAAGCCATCGAGAAGGCAATCATCAAGAGTGACATTGGCCTGGTTCCCAACGTGGATGGCTCGGTTATCCGGCTCAATATCCCGCCGCTCACCGAGGAGCGCCGCAAGGATTTGGTCAAGCAGATACACAAGCGTATGGAAGAGGCCCGCATTGAAATCCGCGGCCTGCGCCGCGATGCCGCGGACATCTTGAAGAAGGGCGAGCACGACGGTTCGTTGGGTGCAGACGAAGCGCGGCGCGAGTCGGAGCAGCTCCAGAAGATCACCGACAAGCACATTGCGGACGTGGACCGGGTCGGGACGATCAAGCAGCAGGAGATCATGGAGGTCTAGTGGCCGCCAGGATTTCACGCCCGACGGATTCGCCTGCGCTCGTTCACCGGCAGTCGCCGGATTCGGTGGTAGACACGGCGGTCATCGGGTCGCCGGACGCCGCGCCGACCGAGCCCTTCGAGGTGCCGCGGGAGGAGCTGCCGCGCCACGTCGCCATCATCATGGACGGCAACCGGCGCTGGGCGAAGGCGCGCGGCCAGTCCGAGATGGAAGGCCATGCCGCCGGCGTGGAAAACGTGCGCGAGATCATCCGCCACTGCGTCCGGCGCGGCATCGAGGTGCTTTCGCTGTACGCCTTCAGCCGCGAAAACTGGGCCAGGTCGGATGAGGAAGTGGCCGGCCTCTTCTACCTGTTGGAGAAGGTGATCCGCAACGAGACCGCCGAGTTGAAGGCGCAAGGCGCCCGAATTCGTGTCCTCGGCCGAATCGAGGAGCTTCCGCCGGAAACCGGAGCGTCCATCCAGCAGGCTCTCGACGAAACGGCTGAAGGTAAACGCCTTCAGGTCAACATCGCCTTCAACTATTCCGGGCGTACTGAGCTGGTCGATGTGGCGCGCCGCCTCGTCGCCAGTGGCATTGCCCCGGATCAGATTGACGAAGTCGTTCTCGCCGGCGCCCTGTACACGGCCGGCCTGCCCGACCCGGACATTCTCATCAGGACTGGTGGCGACCAGCGCATCTCCAACTTCCTGATCTGGCAGACGGCCTACTCGGAGATGTATTTCAGCCCGATCCTCTGGCCGGACTACGGCCGCGAGGCATTTGACGCGGCCCTCATAGAATTCGCGAGCCGGCAACGCCGGTTCGGCAAGTAGGGGACCGAGTGCGAAAGCGGGCTCTCAGCGCGGCGATCTTCGTTCCGCCACTCTTGATCGTTGTGGCGCTGGGTGAGCCGTGGTTCGGGGCGTTGATCGCGGTCTTCGTGGCCGTCGCCGCCTGGGAGGCGGTCCGGCTGCTGCGTGGCGCTGGGTATCCCGCGATCCCAGTGATGGGAGTCGTCCTGGCGCTCGTCGTCGCCGCGGACATGGCATCCATCGAGCACTATCGGCCCTACGCGGATCTACTGGTTGCTGCGGTGGTGATCGCGGCGGCAGTCGCCTCTTTCCGTGAAAGGGATGTCAAGGCCGGTTTCGCGGCCTGGATCGGAACCGCGTTCGCCGCCGTCTACGTCGGCATGCTCGGTGCTCTTGTACGGCTGGGTGAGATTGCTCCGCCGCTTCCAGATGCCGCGCCGCTCCACCAGATCGGCGCTGAGCGTGGCTGGATCCTCATGGTGATCCTGCTCGTCTGGTCGTTCGACACCGGCGCCTATTGCGTGGGCATCGCTCTCGGTAAGCGCAAGTTCCTCTCCCACATCTCGCCGTCCAAGAGCTATTGGGGCCTTTTCGGGGGATTGGCTGCCTCGACGGCCGTGGCCTGTGGCGGGCTCTGGGCTCTGGGCCAGCCGGCCGCACTCGGCCTGCTCCTCGGCCCGATTATCGGCGCCGTTGCTCAGGCCGGCGACCTGGCCGAGTCCATGCTCAAGCGAGCGGCAGGTGCCAAGGATTCCGGCACGCTCATTCCCGGCCACGGCGGCATACTGGACCGCGTGGACTCGTTCATCTTTGCCGCGCCGGTAGCGGCCATCATCGTCGCCGCGTTGGTTCGCTGAGGTGAGCCAGACGACTGGGCAGGGGAGCGGCCGTGCCACGAGCCCCGGTGGTATGGGCGCCGGTGGCGCGGGCTCCGGCCCCACTCGCGTGGCCTTGCTCGGCTCCGGTGGCTCGATCGGTCGCCAGGCCGTTGATGTACTTGCCCGCAACCCGGATCGCTTCAAAGTGGTGGCGCTCGCGACCGGATCCCAGACTCAGATTCTGGAGGACCAGGCCAGGCTGCTGCAACCGGCCGCGGTGTCTCTGGCGGACATCCGGGGAGCCAGAAGACTGGAGCTGCCCGCAGGAACTGAATTCGTCGGGGGCTCGGATGCGCTGGAGACTCTGGCGACAAGGCCGGACGTGGATCTCGTTATCGTCGCCACCGGTGGGCTGGTGGCCCTTAGATCGGTCCTTGCCGCGCTGGAGGCCGGCAAAGTCGTCGCGACGGCGAACAAGGAGACGCTCGTAGCGGGCGGCCATCTCGTGATGCCGCTCGTCGGACGGCTGGCGGCGGGCGCCGGCACCGCAACCGGAAACCCTCACCACCCGTTGGCTAGCCCGCTAGGCTGGCTTCGCCCAATCGACTCGGAGCATTCCGCTATCTGGCAATGCCTGGTCGGTGAGCAGCACGCCGCCATCGAGCGATTGCTGCTGACCGCATCCGGCGGCCCCTTCCTGGACACGAGCGTTGCGGATCTCGCGACGGTCACGCCGGAACGAGCGCTGAAGCACCCCACGTGGACGATGGGCGCCAAGATCACGATCGACTCCGCCACGCTGGCGAATAAGGGCCTGGAGATCATTGAGGCACGCTGGCTGTACGATGTTCCTCTGGCGGCCATCTCGGTCGTCGTGCACCCGCAGAGCGTCGTTCACTCGGCCGTGCAGTTTGTGGACGGCTCTCTCAAGGCCCAATTGGGGACTCCTGACATGCGGCTCCCAATCCAATATGCCCTTTCATACCCAGAGCGATGGCCGTCGCCGGCAATCGCGGTGGATCTGATCACGGCGGGCCGGTTGGACTTCCGAGCCCCGGATGAAGGCCGCTTCCCGTGCCTGCGGATCGCCCGCGAGGCCGGACTGGCGGGACCCCGGGCTAGTACAGCTCTGATTTCGGCCGACGAGGTCGCGGTAGCCCGGTTCCTGGCCGGCAGCCTCGATTTCAACGGCATCCCGCGCTTGCTCGGCGCCGCCGTGGAGCGCTTCGGTCCCGGCGATCCGGTTGAGCCAAGCCTCGACCAGCTCGTCGCGATCGACGTAGAAGTGCGCAAGTTCGCGGAGGCCTACCGATGATTCTAGACGGCGTGTTGTTCTGGGCGAAGGCCATTCCGTTGCTTCTTTTGATCCTGGTTCCGCTCGTGCTTGTGCACGAGTTCGGGCACTTCGTCATCGCCCGACTCGTCAAGATCCGTGTTCTGGAGTTCGGCCTGGGGTTCCCGCCTCGAGCCAAGGTGCTGGGCCATGACCACGAGACCGAGTACACGCTCAACTGGCTACCGATCGGCGGTTTCGTCCGCCTCGAGGGCGAGGAGGCAGACTCAGACGACCCGCGCTCATTCGTCGCCGCATCCCTGTGGAAGCAGCTGCTGGTACTCGTGGCCGGAGTCACGATGAACGTACTGACGGCGGTGGTTCTGCTCTTCATCGTCGCCTGGGCCTTCAACCCGGTGGTTCGGCCGACGATTTCCTCGCCGATCGCCGGCTCGCCGGCGGAGACGGCTGGGCTTAACGACGGCGACGTGCTGATCTCGCTGAATGGTCAGCAGCATTCGGTCATGGAGTTCGGCACGGATTCCACCAAGTCCTGGCATGACGACCTGGCGGCACACGCCGGTCAGTCCGTCACTCTTGTGGTGGCGGATAAGAACGGCGTCCAGCGGACGGTTGTCCTGACGCTGCACGTTCCGGACGCAAAGGAGAACTGGGCCCTCGGCGTCAGCATGACGGGTGCCTCGATGGTGACGACGGCGGGCAACCCGGTGGAGGCGGCAGGCCTGGCGGTGGATGGAACGCGACGAGCGATGGGTCTCATCGTTGTCGCGCTGGGCGACCTCGTCGCCCAGGTTGCAACTCACCCGACGGAAGCCCCGGCGGGCGTTTCCGGCCCGGTTGGAATCGCGTCCACGGTAGGGACCGCGGCATCCCAGCCGGATGCGCTGATGGTGATGTTGCTGCTTGCGGCCGTCATCTCGGCCAACCTGGCCCTCGTCAACTTCCTGCCGTTTCCGCCTCTCGACGGCGGCAAGATGGTGATCATGATCATCAAACGCGTCGTCGGCGCGAAGGGCGTGGGCAAGGTGGAACAATTCGCCTATCTGGCCGGCTTTGCCTTCCTGATGGCCTTCATAGCCTGGATATCGTTCTTCGACATCATCAGGGCCGGACAGTAGAGATCATGTTCCAGTCCGAGTTCGCGTCTCGCCGTCGTTCCGCGGCTGTAGACATTGAAGGCGTAGTTGTCGGCGCCGGCCGACCCGTCGTCGTGCAGTCGATGACCAACACGGATACGGCCGATGCCGATGGCACCGCGATCCAGGTCGCCAAGCTGGCCCACGCCGGCTCGGAGCTGGTGCGAATTACCGTGAATACGGAGGCCGCGGCGGCCGCGGTGCCGGAGATCGTCCGCAAGGTCCGCGACCTGGGGCAGACGGTCCCGATCGTGGGCGACTTCCACTACAACGGCCACCAGCTCCTCACGAAGTTCCCCGAGACGGCTCGGGCGCTCTCCAAGTACCGCATCAATCCTGGGAATGTGGGTTCCGGCCGCCACCACGACGACCACTTCACGGACATCGTCCGCGTAGCCGTGGACAACGCCAAGCCCGTCCGTATCGGCGTCAACTGGGGCTCGCTGGATCAGGCCGTCCTGGCCGAAATGATGGACGCCAACTCGCGTCTGCCCGAGCCGCGCGAGGCCAACGACGTCATGATCGACGCGATGGTCGAGAGCGCGGTCCGTTCTGCCGAGCTGGCGGAGGCGACCGGCCTCGCCCACGATCGAATCATCCTTTCCGCCAAGGTGTCCGGTGTCCGCGATCTCGTCGAGGTCTATCGGAAGCTCGCTGTTCGCGGCGACTACGCCCTGCACCTGGGCCTGACCGAAGCCGGCATGGGCATGAAGGGCATCGTCGCCTCGACTGCCGGCCTTTCACTGCTTCTGGCCGAAGGCATCGGCGACACGATCCGTGTCTCGATCACGCCGGAACCCGGTGGCGACCGAACCGAGGAAGTGATGGTCGCCCAGCAGGTTCTGCAGTCGCTGGGCATTCGATCGTTCCTGCCGCAGGTCACGTCCTGCCCCGGTTGCGGCCGCACCACCAGCACCTATTTCCAGGAGCTGGCCCGCGACGTCCAGATCTACCTGCGCGACCAGATGCCCATCTGGCGGGCGAGCCACCCGGGCGTTGAGGAGATGCGCGTGGCCGTGATGGGCTGCGTCGTCAACGGCCCCGGCGAGTCGAAGCACGCCAACATCGGCATCAGCCTCCCGGGCACCTTCGAGGAGCCCGTGGCGCCCGTCTTCATCGACGGTGCCCTGGATCGCACTCTCCGAGGCGATCACATCGTCGAGGAATTCAAGGTGATTCTGGAGACTTACGTGGAGCGGGCGTACCCGGCGGGCTAGTCTCCGCGGAGAATCGGGCTCGGCGCTACTCGGACTTCGGCCGGTCCGCGCCATCTGGCGGTCGATATTCGAAGACGATCGTCAGCCGGCCCTGCGGCTTGGTGACAGAGGATAACCAGGCGGCCAGCGCGGGCGAGCGCCAGAGGAGCCCCGGCCTGAAGGTTTGAGACAGGCGCACCCAACCGTGCCGTCCGGCTATCTCGGTCATCGTGCTGGCCAGCACCTCGGTTCCCTGAATCGATCCGTCGTAGCTCAGCGTGTGTGTTTGGCCCGGAGTGGCCGGGCTGTCATACCAGGGCATCTCGTGACCGCCGGCGTGGCGAGGTTGAAGCATGCAGCGGTGGCCTTCGGAGTCGGTCCATTCGCAGCGGTTCCAGCGGTGCCCGCCGCTATGGGAGGGCGCGAGCACGCACGAATAGCCGGCCGCATCCGTCGTCGAACAGCGGAGCGCCTTCGAAAGGTCGAATTGGGAAAAGGTCATTGATCCTCCTCGGACGACCACAGCACAATTGGCCGGCCGGCAGTCGCGCTGATTGTAGTTGCGTCAGTGCTGCCGGCACGGCCATCGGCCGGCCACCGTCCATGCAAGTTGCGACTTCATTGCCCGCAGCGGTTAGGATTCAGCCAACACAACCGCCCGCGATCGACTCCAGGAGGACAGCGTGCCCAAAGAGGGTTTCGTCACCAGCATCACGAAGCAGTCCGAGGACTTCCCGGGCTGGTACAACGACGTCGTCCTCAAGGCCCAGCTAGCCGACTACTCGCCGGTTCGCGGCTGCATGATCATCCGGCCGTACGGCTACTCGATCTGGGAATCGATGCAGGCCGAGCTGGACAAGTACATCAAGGCGACCGGTCACGACAACGTCTACTTCCCGCTCTTCGTGCCGAAGTCGTTGCTGGACAAGGAAGCCGCGCACGTCGAGGGTTTCAATCCGCAGGTGGCCTGGGTCACGCACGCCGGCGGCAAGCCGCTCGATGAATGGCTCGCAATCCGCCCTACCAGCGAGGCGATCATCGCGGACAGCGTGAAGGACTGGATCCAGTCCTATCGCGACCTGCCGCTCAAGATGAACATCTGGAACAACGTGGTCCGCTGGGAGTTGCGCACGCGGCTCTTCCTGCGCACCACCGAATTCCTCTGGCAGGAGGCGCACACCTTCCACGCCACTCAGGCTGAGGCCGAAGAAGAGGTCGCCATCGGCCTCGAAGGCTATCGCCAGGTCTCCGAGGACTGGTTGGCGATCCCGGTCATTCGAGGTCGAAAGACCGACGGCGAAAAGTTCCCCGGCGCCGACTTCACCTGGTGCATCGAAGCGATGATGCGCGACAAGAAGGCGCTCCAGGCCGGCACGAGCCATATGCTCGGCCAGAACTTTGCTCGCGCCGCGGACATCGAGTTCCTCGACACGGACAACGTCCGAAAGCACCCGTACGGCACGTCGTGGGGCTTCTCGACCCGAATGGTCGGGGCCACGATCATGACCCACGGCGACGACTCGGGCCTGGTTCTGCCGCCCAACGTGGCGCCGGTCCAGGTCGTGATCGTGCCGATTTTCCGCAAGGACGATGAGAAGGCGCTCGTCGCCGAGGCGATCGATCGCTTCCAAGCGGCGCTGGCCGAAACGTCCGAAGGCAAGGCCGTCCGCGTCAAGGTTGACTGGCGCGATGACTCGCCCGGGTTCAAGTACAACCACTGGGAACTGCGCGGCGTGCCGTTCCGGCTCGAGATCGGGCCGCGAGATGTGGCCGCGGGTCAGGGCATGCTCGTCAAGCGTGTCGATCGCTCCAAGGAACCGGTGCCGCTCATGCAGCTGGCCGCTGAGCTACCCGCGCGACTCCGCACTTATCAGGCGGAATTGCTACAGCGCGCCCGCGACTTCCAGGCCGAGAACACTCACCACGTGGATACATACCAGCAGCTCAAGGACGGGCTGGACGGTGACGGCGGCTTCTTCCTGGCCCCGTGGTGCGGCGACGGCAAGTGCGAGAAGCAGGTCAACGACGAAACCGGCGCCACGATCCGCTGCATCCCGTTCGACTCCCCGGATGAGTCGGGCAAATGCATCGCCTGCGGCGGCCCTTCTCCGCGACGCGTGATCTTCGCCAAGGCGTACTAGGCGGTTCGAGCATTCGAGAGGCGGGGTTCGAAAATGTCGCCTAGAGGGTGGGCGTTGGCCGCAGGACGGTCGTTCTCGTTGGTGGCAGCAAGCACTGTTCTTCTATGGCCCGGGGTTGGTCTTGGGTCGTCCATCGACTCGGCCGTCTATGTGATTGCTGGATCTGACATTCGAGCGGGCCTGATGCCATATCGGGACTTGTGGGACAGCAAACCACCCGGGGCTTTCTTGCTCAACGCGTTGGGTCAAAGCCTGCTGCCATGGCTGGAGCCGTGGCTCGTCGGGTGGCTACTCACGGTGCTATTCACCGGGCTTTCCGTGCTGCTCGTCAATCTACTCCTGCGGCGGCACCTTTCGGCCGGCGCGGCCTGGGCATGGAGCCTGGTTGCGTGCGTTGTGCTGGCGAGTTACCCGACGGCCCTCGGCGGCGGGTTGACTGAGTCGTTCGCCGTTCTGCCTCTTGTGGCCGCCATGTACGTTCTTGATGCCAGGACTCCTACGTGGCGGACCGCGGTTGTGATTGGCTTCCTGCTGAGCTGCGCGTGTCTGTGCTCGCTTCAGTGCCTTCCTGGGGTGGTTTGTCTAGGTCTAGCGTCCACGTGGGGTGACAGGCAGGTGCGCCTTTGGGTGACGCAGGCTCTGGCTCTGATTGCCGGCGCCATTTCGCTGCCGCTGGCGGTCGTGGGTTGGCTTGTCTCGGGCGGAGCGATCGGTGATGCGGTCGACCAGGTTGTGGTGTTCAACCTGGCGGATCGAGAATATGGCGGGCAGCTGCTGACTCTGCTGCCCGTGGTTTGTATGCTTCTCTTCTTCTTCGTCGTGGCTGCTGCAGTGGCCGTCGCGGCAATGGCGCAACAGCCCCGTGCGTTCACCCGCCTCTACTGGTCCTGTTTGGGGTGGTCGGTGGCGTACGCCGCGTATATCGCATACCAGGGACGGCTATTCCTGCATTTTCTGATCCTGATCGGGCCGCCACTTGTGTTGCTGGCCAGCTTGGGAGTCGAGGAACTGCGAAGGCGTCTTCGCTCTCCCAGGCTCTGGGTTCGGCGGCTTGCCTTTGGGGCTGCGGCGGTTGCAACTGTGGCGTTGCTTGTCTCGTCGGGGGTTGCCGTACCGCTGAACTCGATGGTGATAGATGGGGGTCGCGCCAACGCACACCTGCTCGACCAGACGGAGACGTGGATCCAGGCCGAGACCCCCAACTCGGCGACGATGTTCGTCTGGGGCAGTCGGGCCTCCCTGTATCTCGATGCGCACCGCCCCCGAGCCAATCGCATCGTCAATGACTTCCCGATCGTGGCCGCGAAGTATTGGACTTCCGACCAGACCGCTGCTCTGCTCGAGGCATGGACGGCCTCACCGCCGGCGATCATCGTCGAAGGTGCGGCCACAACACCATTGTTGCGGCCAGCGACCGCCGGCAGGGGAGCCGGCCAGCCGGATACCGTGGCCGTCCTCCGACAGTTCGTGCGCGCCAACTACAACTTGAAGGCCTCGTTTGGAGATGACCTCCAGTTTTCGGACATATACATCTACGCTTGGACGGATTGAAAGATATTTGCGGAGCGAGGCCGGCGCCGAGTGCTCGTGTGTCGGAATCGACTTGACTCCACGCTTCGGCCGGGTGAGACTCGCCACTGCATTTAGTGCATTTCATCCAATTTGCGTGTCGGGGTGATCCATGACCAATCCGCAGGATCCGAATCAGCCAGGTCAGCCGGAGGCTCCGGCGCCGCAGGGATGGGGACAGCCCGATCCCAACCAGCCCGGGTGGGCAGCGCCGCAACAGCAGCCGCCGTCGCAACCGGGTTGGGGAGCGCCGCCTCCGCAGCAGCCGCCCGCAGGTCAGGGTTGGGGTGCTCCGCCGCCGGCACAGCCGGGTTGGGGCGCTCCGCCGGCGCCCGGGTACCAGCCGGCTCCGGGTTGGGGTGCGCCGGTTCCGCCCAAGAAGAAGGGCCACGGCTGCCTGATCGCCTTCGTGATCGTTCTGGTGATCTTCCTGGTAGGCGTTGGTAGCTGTACGGCCTTTGTGGTCCTAAACGTCGGTCCGTACGTTGGCACGGAAATGCAGCTGAACAATGATCTCGGCGCCAGGGGGACCGCCACGATCGACGTGACCAACGGCCATCGGACCTGGATCATAACTTTGAAGTCGGCCTACGTAGGACAGGCGGACCTCATCGCTTGTGGGATCATCAAGGCGGACCTCAAGGGCACGCAGTTCGAGAACGACAGCATCGTGATCGAGGATAGCTTAGGCAACGTGCTCGCGACTGGCAGCAGCTGCTAGCCGGAACTGATTAGCAGCCCAAGACAGATCCAATCAAGTCGGCGGCCGGCTCAGTCCGGCCGCCGACTCTTTCCGCCTGGCGCGTCGCCCCGAGAAGCTACCTTGGATGGCCCAGGGTCGCCGTGTATACTTCCTGCAATCTGCCGGCCGCTCTGACGTGGGTGACCCCCACGTCTTTTGTTGAGCGGCGGTAACGGACACGCGTTCGAGTCGACAGAACGTGGATGTCCGGACGGGCTGCCTTGAACGGCGGCCAATATGGTGAACGGGAGGCGCGAAGTGGGTCGAGATTTCGTAGGCGCCCTCCTGCAACTAAATGCGGAGAAGGGTGTCTCGCGAGAACAGCTCGTGAGAACTGTGGAAGAGGCGATCCAGTCCGCATACCGTCGTTCCCCGGGCGACGAAGACATCCACGTCAGAATCGACGCAGAGTCCGGCAAGGTGCGCGTCTTTCGCGCCCGCCTGGTCGTAGCCGAAGTCGACGATCCCGCAACCCAGTTCACGGTTGAGGAGGGGCAGGCCGTCCAGCCGGACGCCGAGGTGGGGGATCTCGTCGAGACGGAGGAACTGGATCAGGAAGCCTTTGGCCGAATTCATGCCCAGACGGCCAAGCAAGTCGTTCTGCAGCGCCTTCACGAGGCCGAGCGCAACGTCGTCTTCGACGAGTATGCCAGCCGCGAGGGAGAGCTGATCACCGGCACGGTCTCGCGCATCGAGCCGCGTGCCATTGTCCTGGACGTGGGTAAGGCCGAGGCCATTCTCTCCACCACGGAGCAGTCGCCGCTCGAGCATTACCGCATGGGCCAGAACGTAAAGGCTTTCGTTCTGGAAGTCCGGCGCAGCGCCAAGGGGCCGCAGATCTATATCAGCAGAACCCACAAGGGTTTCCTGCGCCGCCTTTTTGAGCTTGAGGTTCCGGAAGTCCACGCCGGCACCGTCGAGATCAAGGCGATCGCGCGTGAGGCCGGCAGCCGCTCCAAGGTTGCGGTCACCTCGCGCCAGGCCGGCCTGGATCCGGTCGGGGCGACTGTAGGGCAGCGCGGAGCGCGCGTCCAGGCCGTGGTCGCAGAGCTCGGCGGCGAGAAGATCGACGTGATCGAGTGGTCTGAGGACGCCTCTACTTTCGTCGCCAAGGCCCTGAGTCCGGCCCAGGTCATCGAAGTTCGGATTGACGAAGAACACCGGATTGCCAACGTCGTCGTACCCGAGCGGATGCTCTCCCTGGCCATCGGCCGCGAGGGCCAGAACGCCAGGCTGGCGGCCAAGCTGACCGGCTGGCGAATTGATATTCGGAGTGACGTCTCGGTGGCCGAAGCTGCCAAGGCCGAGGCTGAAGGATTGGTCGAAGCCGATCTCCAGGCCGAAGCGTCGGCTGTTAACGAAGAGCCCACAGAATCTGAAACTCACAGCGAAGCCGTCGCTCTCGGAGACGCCGAGGCAACGGCCGTAACCGAGCCGGAAGCGCCGGCCAAGCCCAAGCGCCGCAAGGCAGCCGCGAAGCCAGAAGCCAGCGAGTCTGTCGATGAGACGACGGCTGCCACCGAAGAGGTGGCTCCGTAGTCCGGGGCGCGCCTCCGCGGCGGTTTCCCACCAGAACTTGCGTCGTTTGCCGCACGGCGCAGCAGAAGCGCGATCTGTTGAGGATCGTGCGAACACCAGACGGTAGGGTCGTCATCGATCCGACCGGCAAATTGCCAGGCCGTGGGGCCTATGTATGTGACAAACCAGAGTGCCGAACAGGTGCACTCGACAAAGGATCGCTCCAGCGAGCGCTGGAAGTGCCGATCCCGGCTGAACTCCGGGCCGAACTGACAGGGGACGCCAGCAGGCTCGAAGCAGGAGGTAATCGTGGCCAAGAGTAGGAGCGGAACGAGAGGCCGTAGGGGACCTCGCAAGCCGCCGCGCCGCGATCCAAGTCAGATCGGCGGCGGTTCGGGCGATCCCAGAGATCGTGGCGCACTGGAACTGCCTTCCAGCATCACGGTCAAGGATCTCGCCGACGCGCTAAGCGTCAACCCGGCGGACATCATCCGTGAGCTGATAAAGAGCGGCATCTTCGCCAACATTAACCAGGCGATAGACCGTGAGACCGCCTCGCTCGTAGCCGAGGAACTCGGATACGAGGTTTCGGACGTGGTTGTGGCCGGCCCGGGCATCTCCGACGGCGCCGACGGTGACTCGGCCCCGGTCGCCGCTGCAACCAAGGAGCAGCTCTTCGAGGAGGACGATCCCTCCCTGATGCTGCCGCGCGCCCCGATCGTGACCGTCATGGGCCACGTCGACCACGGCAAGACCTCGCTCCTGGACGCCATCCGCACTACTAAGGTGGCCGCCGGCGAGCGCGGTGGTATCACTCAGCACATCGGCGCCAGCGAAGTTGTCATGAAGGACGGCCGCCGCGTCGTCTTCCTTGATACTCCTGGCCACGAGGCGTTTACCGCCATGCGTGCCCGCGGCGCCAAGGTCACGGACATCGCCGTGGTCGTGGTTGCGGCGGACGACGGCGTCATGCCCCAGACCCTTGAAGCGATCGACCACGCCCGAGCGGCGAAGGTGCCGATCGTCATCGCCCTCAACAAGATCGACAAGCCGGACGCAAATCCGGATCGCGTCAAGAACGGCCTGGCGGAAGCCGGCGTCGTTGCCGAGGAGTACGGCGGCGACGTCCCGATGGTGGCCGTTTCCGCAAAGGCCCGACTCGGGCTGGACGAACTGCTCGAAATGATCATGCTCTCGGCGGACCTGCTGGAGCTGAAGGCCAACCCCAAGCGCGCGGCCGTCGGAACCATCGTTGAAGCCGAGCTGGACAAGGGTCGCGGCCCCGTTGCCACGGCTCTCGTCTCTACCGGAACCCTTCACGTCGGCGACGTCATCGTCGTCGGCGAGACGTACGGCAAGGTCCGTGCCCTTGAGAACGAACACGGCAAGCGCATCACCAAGGCCGGCCCTTCGACTCCGGCCGTGGTTCTGGGCCTCGCGGACGTTCCTCAGGCCGGTGACATCCTCCGGGTTGTGGCGGACGAAAAGATCGCGCGGTCCATCGTGGAAGAGCGGAAGATCGCGTCGGCCGCCCGAACCGAAGGCACCGGCAAGGCCACTCTCGAGGACCTGTACGCTCAGATCCAGGCCGGCCAGACCAAGGAATTGCGCATCATCCTCAAGACGGACGTGTCCGGTTCCCTCGGGGCCATCACGCACGCTCTCGAGCAGCTCTCCACCGATGAGATGCGGATCAACGTTCTGCATGAAGCCGCCGGTGACGTCACTGACAACGACATCATGCTGGCCGCCGCGTCCAACGCGATCGTCGTGGCCTTCAGCACGAAGGTGACCGACACCGCCCGGCGCGCCGCCGAAGCGGAAAAGGTGGACGTTCGAACCTACGACATCATCTACAAGCTCACCGACGACATCTCCGCCGCTCTTCGCGGTCTGCTGGAGCCGGTGCAGGTCGAGACCATCGAGGGTCGGGCCGAGGTTCGGAAGATCTTCAAGGTCGGCAAGGTGGCGGTCATCGCAGGCTGCTACGTCACCGACGGCCGCATCGTCCGAGCGAGCGGCGCTCGCGTCTGGCGCGGCGGCAAGATCATCTACACGGACCGGATCGAAGGTCTGCGCCGCATGAAGGATGACGTTCGCGAAGTCGCGACGAACTTCGAGTGCGGTATCAGCCTTCAGGGCACCAACGACCTGATCGAAGGCGACATCATCGAGTGTTTCACCCAGCAAATGGTGAGCCGGGCGGCCGGTTGAGCGAGCGAGCTCGATGACGCAGCGAACCGATCGATTGGACGAACTTCTTCGTCAAGAGATCGGCAAGGCTCTGGAACGCGACGTGACGGACCCACGCATTGGGTTCGTCACCGTCACGGACGTTGAGACTGCGCCGGACCTCTCGCGGGCGCGCGTCTGGGTCAGCATCATCGGCTCGGACGAGGAGCAGAAGAAGTCCCTGGCAGCGCTTCGCAATGCGATGCCGTTCATTCGGCATAGCCTGGGAACGAAGATCCGGATTCGCCGTATTCCAGAGCTGGATGTCCGACTGGACGACTCGACCCAGCGCGGTTCTCGCGTACTTCAAATCATCAATGACCTGAACGCCGGTATCGATCCGGATGCCGACGCGCCCAAAGTGGAAATGCTTCCGACTCCGGTAACGAGGTTTCACCACGAAGGCGACCTCGATGAGGAACCGCCGTCCGCGGCGGCGATCGATGAAGAAGCTTCCAAGCCGCGGCCGCGGTCCTCGCGTGGCCCAAACGCAAGCTTCGGTGGCAAGGGCGCGCAGGGGAAGGGCACCTATACCGGGAAGTCGACCGCGCGTCGGAGACCGAAGTGAGCGGAGCGCAGCCGGGAGGGACGCCGGCCGCGGCGCCGCGCGTGGACCTGTCTTCCTATGCGGCCGCGGCCCCCGACGATGTCGTTGAGATGCTTCGTGGCGGCAAGCGCGTTCTGACAATCTGCCACGAGAACCCCGAGGCGGACGCCCTGGGTTCAGCGCTGGCAATCGCCATGCTCGTCGAGGCGAATGGGGGAGTGGCGACTCCGGTCTGCGCGGACGCAATGCCCGCCATGTATCAATTCATGCCCGGTATGGATCGCTTCCGTCGTGAGCCGGATGCGTCCATGGACTACGACCTGCTCGTGGTCGGCGACTGCGGTGAGTTGGAGCGGATCGGCCCCGTGCTGGAGTCGCACCGCGATCTGTTCTCGCGCGTCCCGATCCTGGACATAGACCACCACATCTCGAACCCGCGTTTCGGCGCGGTGGATTGGGTCGACGCGAAGAGCTCGGCCACGTGCGAGATGGTGACGCTGCTGGCCTGGCGGATGGGCATACCACTGACCGCCGGGAACGGCGTTATGGCCACTGCGCTGGCGGGTGGCGTGGTCATGGACACGGGCAATTTCCAGCATCCCAACGTGACGCCGCAGACGCTCATGGTCATGGCCGCCTTGCGCGAGGCCGGCGCGCCGCTCAGTGAGCTGGCCCGGCGCCTGTATCGTTCGAAGCCCAATTCGCAGTTGCTGTTGTTCGGGCGCGTCCTAGCGCGGCTGGGCCAGGATCTGAGTGGACGGCTGGTCTGGTCCACCCTGGAATTGGCAGACCTGGCCGCGACCGGCTCTAGCTCGGCCGAGTCGGAAGGCCTCGTCGATCTGCTCTCCCAATCGGAAACATCGGAGGCTTCCATTCTGTTCAAAGAGGTCGAGGGCAACGGGTCCACGCGCGTCAGCGTGAGGACGCGGGACGGTGGTGTGGATGCGACCGTGCTGACGGGCAAGTTTGGGGGAGGCGGGCACGCCCGCGCGGCCGGTGCGACGGTGGCCAGACCCCTCGCAGAAGCGCGCGAGGCCGTTCTGGCGTTTGCGGCCACGCTTGTGGCCGAGGTCAAGCGCTAGTGGGCAACTCAGGACCCGGCATGGACGGCATTCTCGTCGTCGCCAAGGAACCGGGCTTCACCTCGCACGATGTCGTGGCGTTGGTTCGGCGGCTTACTGGCACCAAGCGGGCGGGTCACGGCGGAACTCTTGATCCCTTCGCCTCCGGCGTCCTGCCCGTATTCCTGGGTCTGGGCACGCGCGTCGTCGAATATCACATGGGCGACGACAAGGCCTACCGTGCCACGATCTGCTTCGGGGCGACTTCCGAGACGGATGACCGCGACGGCGAGCTGGTTCCGACCGGCGGTCCCGTGCCTACTCGCGAAGCTCTGGAAGTGGTCCTGCCGGAATTCCGCGGTCCGCTTCAGCAGATTCCGCCGGACTACAGCGCCCTGAAGGTCGGCGGTCGGCGCGCTTACCAGGCGGCTCGTTCGGGCGCTCCGATGGAATTGGCTGCGCGTGCGGTGATCATCAAGCGCCTCGAGCTGATGGAGTGGTCCGACGCGGACCCGCAACGGCCAACCGCGGTCATAGAAGTGGAGTGCGGCGCCGGCACGTATATTCGGTCGCTCGCGCGCGACCTGGGGTCGCGGCTGGGCTGCGGCGCGTATCTGGGCGCGCTGTCGCGCACTCAGAGCGGGCCGTTTGGGCTTGCGGTCGCGCATTCGCTGGACGAGATCCGCGCCGCCGCCGATCAGGGCCCCGCGGCTCTGGCCACACTGATCATGCCTGTGGATCAGGGCCTGGACGGTATCCCGGAAGCCCCGCTCACGGCAGAGGAAGTCGTTGCTGCGGGCCGCGGCCAGCAGATCAAACCGGTCAGCCGGCCCACGGTGGAGTCGGGTTCGCGGATCCGGCTTCTGGCGCCGAACGGCTCGCTTGTCGGCATCGGTTCCTGGAAGGGCGGGCGCATCCTTCCGGAGAAGATCTTCCTGAGCTCGCCGCAGGCAGGCGGGGAGGGGAGTGGCGCTGCCGAGGGCGAGGGTGCGGCGCCCAAGCCTCGGGTCGAGCAGCGGTTGAAGGTCGTGGATACCAGCAATCGCATGGTCGTGGTCCCGGGGATCGCTGCGCTCAAGCCGGAACTGGGGCGGCTGTACGTTGCAGTCGGCGTCTTCGACGGGCTGCACCGCGGCCACATGTATTTGCTGCGAGAACTGCGCAGGGCCGCTCAGCGCGCGGGGGCGCGGCCGGCGGTAATCACATTCGACGCCCACCCCGAAGAACTGATCGAGGGCCTGGCACCGCCACTTCTGTGCGACCCGGACGAGCGACTCGTGCGACTACAGGCCGCCGGCGTCGAAGTCACGGTCGTCCAGCACTTCGACCACGCCCTCCGGACCACGCCTTACGACGCGTTCGTGGCCGCGATCAGGGAGCAGGTGGGCCTGGCCGGCTTTGTCATGACCCCCGACGCCGCCTTCGGTTTTGAGCGCGGCGGCACTCCCGATGCGCTGACCGCCCTCGGCGAGCGCGAAGGGTTCGCCGTGACGGTTGTCTCTTCGTTCCTCTCAAACGGCGAGCAGGTCCGCTCCTCTGAGATCAGACGTCGGATCTCTGCCGGGGACCTGGATGGGGCGCGGTCGTTGTTGGGGCGGTATCACGGGTTCACGGGGAGAGTGGAGGCCCGGTCCGACGCGCCCGAGTCGGCCGCGTCGCCGGCGGGCGTCGCTTTCGATCTGCCCGTCGCCTTGCCGCCGGACGGTCGATACGAAGCGCTGGTCGGACCCGCGTGGAAAGTTGGACGGAAGCCGGAGCCGGCGACGATGCCGGGGGTGGTGACTGTGACGGAGGGGCGCGTGAGCTTGGATGCGGATGTCGCCGCCGGCGACTGTCGCGTCATACTCTTGGGGGCGACTGTTGGTGAGGAATCCGGAGATTAGCTAGGTCAATTGAGGGACGTAGGTGTTGAGGGGCAGCGTTCGACAACGGGGCATTGCGCTGATGAAACTTGGCGCGATGATTGTCGTGTTGGCTGCGACCCTGTCCGCCTGTTCACTTCTCGGCCCTTCAGGAAGTCTTCCCGCTCCCGTTCTCGGGACCGCCACACGGCTGGCGGATGGGCGCGTGCTTCTGGCCGGAGGGTACTGGTTAAGTGAACAACCCCCGACCGCATCGGCCGCCATCTATGACCCGGAGACTAAGACCATCAGTGCTACTGGTTCGATGGCGAACGCTCGTGAGGGGCACACGGCGACACTGCTTGCAGACGGGACAGTCCTGATAGCCGGCGGAGCCAACGACAAGGATGGCGCGATTCAGCAGGCTGAGCTCTTTGATCCCAAGACCGGGCAGTTCAGCCTGACCGGTTCGTTGACCAGGGGCAATTCGGGAGATTTGGCTGTCTTGCTGGCCGACGGCCGGGCGCTCGCCATGTCTAGCCACCAGGCCGACATATACGATCCTGCAACGGGGACGTTCAACCCCACCGGAGCTCCGGTCGATGCGGTCAGCGACGCGGTCGGCACATTGATGTCCGATGGAAGGGTCTTGATAGCCGGCGGCTGGGACGGCCAGTCGCATACGGTTTCATCGGCCGAGATCTACGATCCGCGGACCGGGGTCTTCTCCGCCACGAGCTCAATGAGCTCCCCGCGTCATAGGTTGACTGCAACGTCGCTGGCGGACGGTAGGGTGCTCGTTGTCGGAGGTACCACGGACACATCGCGGACCGTTCCGTTCTCAGAGGTTTACGATCCCAGGCAAGGCACTTTTTCCCAGAGTGGTGCCCTGATCGAGCCGCGCGCCGGGAATGTTGCGGTTCGACTTTCGGACGGACGAGTCCTCATAGCTGGTGGGACCAACGCTAGAGATCGCGCTACCGCCAGCAGTGAGGTCTATGACCCAGGTAGCGGCGTCTTCAGTAGATCGGGTGATATGAGCGTGGAGCGCGACTTCGCTACTGCCACGCTCCTTGCTGACGGCCGGATCCTGGTAGTCGGCGGAGTGGGCATCGCCCAAGAACTACACCAGTCGGCAGAACTGTACGACGCGGCCACGGGCACCTTCAGCCCTGCCTGGTAGCAGCCGGCTGGACGGCTGCTCGCACAGAAGTGCACAACTGACACCTTCGCGTCGTTCCGGTGGCCATTAGTGTCCATTGTGTATCTTGCAGCGCGCGCCTTCGGTCGGGAGGCGTCCACCGCGCCGTTTTGTGCATCTCTGGACGCGCACCAATGACCGGAATTGCCTCTCGATCTGGTCGACGTGTCGCTTATGCATCTTTGGACGCGCAACTGGACGCGCAACGGGACGCGCAACGGGAGCGCAACGGGACGCGCAGCCAGACATCGGACGGCCCACGACATGACCCCGCCCGGGCACAGGGCTCGCCTCCACGCCCGGCCCCACCCCCCAGCGGAGCAGCGGCGCCCGGCTATCCGGCCCCGCCCCGCGTCTCGGATCCAGGCACCCGGCCCCGACACGCAGCACCGGACTCACAGCGCCGGACTCCCGGCGCGCGGCCCCGCCCGCATCGCGCTCCTCAATTTGGCAACACCCCCGCAACCCTGCTAACATCCGCCAGGCATTTAGAGAGTTAGGAATAACCCCACCACACAGAGCTAACCGGAGGATTGTGTGCCGCTCGCGCGGGAAACTAAGGACCAGGTTATTTCGGAGTACGCCGTCACGGACGGCGATACGGGTTCCGCAGAGGTGCAGATTGCGCTCCTGACCGAGAGGATCAAGGAGCTAACGGAGCACCTGCGAGCCTTCCCGAAGGACAACCAGTCCCGCCGCGGCCTCCTCAAGCTCGTCGGACAGCGACGTCGCCTTCTTGCCTACCTGATCAAGAAGGACAACGCTCGCTATCGAACCGTCATCGCACGGCTCGGACTGCGCCGCTAAGCGCAACCGCCTTTCGTCGCGGGGCCGAGGCCCCGCGAAGGCATTCCCGCCCCGGCACGTCCAGGCGAGACCAGGACTTTCTTCCTCCTAAGCTCAGGAGGAATACACCCTCGTGTCTCAAATCTTCGAGACGCAATTCGCAGGCCGCACCCTCACGATTGAGACCGGTCGGATGGCTCTGCTCGCGGGCGGCGCCGTAACAGTTCGCTTCGGCGACACCATGGTTCTCGGAACGGCCAACAGGTCCGATCCGCGGCCCGGCCTTGACTTCTTTCCTCTCACCGTCGAGTTCGAAGAGCGCATGTACGCCGCAGGGAAGATCCCCGGCGGCTTCATCAAGCGCGAGTCGCGACCGTCCGAGCAGGCCATCCTGGCCTGCCGCCTGACGGACCGCCCGATTCGGCCGCTCTTCCCCGAGGGTTACAAGGACGACATCCAGATCGTGATCACGGTCCTTTC
>DASVJA010000090.1:0-4788 GCA_036386115.1 Candidatus Limnocylindrales bacterium | reverse complement strand
CTGCTCCGGATCGGACAGACCCGCCTACCTGACCTGATTGCAACCGGCCGAAGGGGACGAGCCCGAGTCCTGCTAGCCGACCAGGTCCACCAGCGCGCCGTCGCGAACCAGGCGCGTCGCCGATTCGATGTCGCTGCCCTGCATGCGATCGTGGTCCAGGTGCGGCACGACCGACCGAATTCGAAGGTGAGCCTGCTCCACGCCGGCGCCCGGCCGAACCGTGGATCCTTCGGCCGCGAGTCCGGCCATCCTGAAGTCGAGCGCTTGGGCGGCAACCAGCAATTCGAGGGCGAGGATCCGCTGGACGTTGGCAAGCACCAGCCGAGAGTGCCGGGCGGCAATCGAACCCATTGAAACGTGGTCTTCCTGATTCGCCGAGGTGGGGATCGAGTCGGCGCTGGCGGGATGAGCCAGAACCTTGTTCTCCGACGCCAGCGCCGCGGCCGTGTACTGGAGCAGCATCATGCCGGACTCCAGGCCGCTGCCTGAAGAGAGAAACGGCGGCAGGCCGCCGTTCAGGCGCGCGTCCACCATCAGCGCGATACGCCGCTCCGAGATCGCGCCCAGCTCCGAGATGGCCAGCTTGGCAAAGTCCATTGCCAAAGCGATCGGTTCGCCGTGGAAGTTTCCGCCGCTGATGACCAGCCCGCCGCCCGTGGCCGCGGCCGTGGCGTCGGCCACTCCGCCCTGCGGGAATACGAGCGGGTTGTCCGTGGCGGAGTTGATCTCCACGTCCAGAACGCCGCTCAAGTAGTCCAGGGCGTCACGGCAGGCGCCGTGGACCTGTGGCACGCAGCGCAGCGAATACGGATCCTGAACTTTGTGCGACGACGGGTGGTGGCTGACCATCAGTGTCGAGTCGCGGAGCAGCCAGCGCAGCTCACCCGCCACAGCAACCTGGCCGGGATGCGGCCGTGCCAGTTGATACGCCGCCGAGTAGGCGATGTCTGTGCCGAGCAGGGCCTCGCAACTCATCGCCGCCGCAACGCTTGCCGTGCGCGCCAGACGCTGGGCGTCCACCGCAACCAGCGACCCGATGGCGCTCATCATCTGAGTCCCGTTCAGAAGGGCGAGCCCCTCCTTGGCCTGGAGCACGAGCGGCTCGAGACCGGCCGCGGCGAGGGCCTCGGCGGCCGAGATAACGCGGCCGCCTACCTCAACGTGGCCACGGCCGGTGAGAGGCAGGGCGAGATGCGCGAGCGGCGCAAGATCCCCGGAGGCGCCCACGGATCCCTGGGACGGCACTACGGGATGAATGCCGAAGCGCAGCAGATCGCAGATACGTTCGATGACCACCGGCCGGCAGCCGGAGTGGCCCAGAGCCAGGGTGTTCGCCCGAAGCAGCAGCATCGCCCGCACGACATCGCGCGGCAGCGGATCGCCCACACCGACGGCATGCGAGACGAGCAGGTTCTCCTGCAGTATGGCCGAGTCGGCGGGATCGATGTAGGTTGTCGCCAGGTCGCCGAAGCCGGTTGTCACTCCGTATACGACCTCGCCGGCAGCGACGAGGCGTTCCACTACCGCCCTGGCTTCCTCCACGCGCACTCGCGCATCTGCGCCCAGCGAGACGTGCCGGCCACCGCGCGCCACCGACTCCACGTCCGCAATCGAGAGGTCCGCGCCGGTCAACTCGATCTCGGCGTCGGCGGGGAGCGGCTGGCGCAGCCAGTGGGACTCGGGCAGATGCCTATGGGGGCCGAGGTCTGGGGATCTGGGGATATCGCTCACGTCGATGAGGATACGCGTGATCCCCGGGGTAGGTTGGGGACGCGTCTTCAGCGACACTACCCGGACGCTCGGTTATCCTGCGCAGGATCTGCGGCCTCACCTATCGACCGCGCCTTCCTCTGTTGCAATAGCGAGGGCCACGTGCTCGGCTTTATCGATACGCTTGTCCGACCATTCCTGGATAGCCTCTACGGCGCCGTCGGATATCTGGGCGTCTTTATCGCGATGGTCTTTGAATCGATGATCGTTCCGATTCCTTCGGAAATCATCCTGCCCTACGCGGGGTTCCTCGTGAGCGACCCCACCCAGATCGAGCCTCTCACTCACAACCAGTGGAACTTCTGGATCGTGGTCATCGTCGGCGTCGCCGCCAACACGACCGGATCGCTGCTCGGCTATGGCCTCGGGGCCAGACTTGGCCGGCCGTTTCTCGATCGTTGGGGTAAGTGGCTACTGGTCAGGCCGCACGAGGTCGATCAGGCAGAGCATTTCTTCGCCCGCTGGGGCTCGCCGACCGCCTTCTTCAGCCGCATGATCCCGGGCATTCGAACCATCATCAGCTTCGTTGCCGGCGTTTCCCACATGCCCATCAAGCCTTTCGTGATCTACTCGACGCTGGGCGCAATTCCCTGGACGATCGGTCTCGTCTACGCGGGTACGGTCCTGGGCTCCAACTGGATCAAGATTCGCGAAGATCTGAAGCCCTTCGACAACCTGATCCTGGTCGCCTGCATCCTGGCCGTGGTCCTGTTTGTCTGGTACCGGCTCGGCCGGCCAGGCTGGCGAAAAGGCGGCGAAACGGCAGCCTAGGACCGGCTTTGGTGGGCCGATACAACCTCGCCCGGACGCCGGTTCCTGCGCCACTTGCCACTTAGGTGGCAGACTAGGGCTGCGGTAGTAACAGGAAACCGCCGGCTAAACGGGGATCGCAAATGCGCTGCAGACTCAATCGCGTCAAGTTGCAGGCGCCGAGCATGGAACCGACAGGTCGCCCGTGAGTTCGCCTGACGAGGACCCCAAGATCCAGAGCCGACACGACATCGGCGGCGTTGCGCAGCCCCGGATCATGGCTCACCCCGAGCCGCGGTTGGCTCAGTCGAACCGCTACATGGCCCACCCGGTCCGATTTGGCAGGGCCCGCCGAGCATGGGATTCCACGACATCGCGCTTCGGCGGCACTGTCGGGGGGAGCTTGAAGCGAGTCTTGCCGGCCGAGCAGCGGCATCGAGACCTGGCCGTTGTTGTCGTCTTCATCCTCATCGCCTCGGCAGTTGCGGCAAGCGTGCCGGGCGGCTGGGCCGGAGCGGCATCTGCCGGCCATTCGTCCCCGTTGATCGCCGATGCCGGCAGTTCGAGCGACTCGGCGGCGTCCGGCGAGTCAATCCAGCCGGTCGCTACGACCACCGACCTGCCAATGCTGCCGGCCGGCCCCTGGGCCCCGACTCACCCGCCCACGCCCACTCCCAAACCGACGCCGGCTCCTACCAGGACGCCGCACGACTATTCCTTCGTGGCCCTGGGCGACTCGTTGACCGCTTGGCCGGCCAGCGGGACGTGGCCGTCTCGACTGGATTCGATGGACGCCAACCTGCATATGGTCAGCAACGCTGGCGTGCCGGGGAACGTGACTTCGCAGATGCTCGCCCGCGAGAACAGCGATGTCTTCTCGCTCAAGCCCGAAGTCATGTTCCTGCTGGGCGGAACCAACGATGTGGGTCAGCACATCAGCCAGGCCACTACTATCGCAAACCTGCGATCGATCATCGTGAACGCAAGGGCAAAGAAGATAACCGTCTTCATGATGACGATCCCGCCCAACTCCTACTCAGGCATGGCAGCGGAAATCGACTCGATGAACGCCGCGATCATTCACCTGGCCAACAGCTACAAGATCGTCTACATCGACATCCATGCCGTCCTCTCGACGACGACCGGCGTCTACATATCGAAGTACACAAGCGACGGCCTGCACTTCAGCGATTTAGGCGCACAGGCGGTGGCGACGGCGGTCTACTCGAGAATCCACCGCCTGGGGTACTAGGCAGGTACCTCGCGACCTTCACGGCGACCCATGAAGGGCAGCACGGCAAAAGCAATCGCCACTACGCCGCAGAAGCCGATTACGACGGCGACGGCGTACATCCCTCGAATGGTCAGGAACGCGGCAATCTGCCCGCCGCCGCCGTTCCCGATGATGGCGGACAAGCTCAGGACGGCTCCGCTCAACAGACCCTGAGCCGTTGCGGCGGTGCCCTTGGGGGCCCTCTTGGACACGAATGTCACGCCGCCCACGACCAGCAGAGCGTAGGACGAGCCCTGCAGCACCGAGCAAAGAACGAGCACGTTGGGGTCGACGAATGTGACGTTGGCGATCTGCCGCAGTGCGACTCCGAGGGCACCGACGAGAATCAGCTTCTCCACCCCAAACCTGCGGGCCAGGCGAGGGAAGAAGACCATAGACGGGATCTCGAACGCGGCGCCCAGGGCGGCCGCCCAACCGACCAGCTCGTTGGATGCCCCGAGCGAATTCAGGTATGGACCCATATACGCCGCCTGGGCGTTGATCGCAATGAAGCAGATCAGGTAGCCGATCAGGAACATGGCCACCGGTCGGTGGCGGAGCACCTGGCCGGGGGCCCGGAACATGCTGCCGGCCCTGAGGACCCTCGTCCGGCCGGGGATGCTCGTGGCCAGAAGGGTGCCGATCAGGAGCGCCGGGATGAGGACCCAGAAGATCGATGCCGGACCCTGGTGGTCCTTGAGGAGACCGACCAGCGGCGCACCAATCATGAAGCTGAACGACCCGACGGCTCGAATTCGGCCATATTGAGTTCGGTCCGCCCCCGTTAGCTCAAGTACGCGCACGTCCATCATCGGACCGATGCCGGCGATGCCACACGAGAACATCGCGGCGGACGGCACTATCAGCGGTGTCGCACCGACCGTGGCCAGGCCGTACCCGCCCAGCCCCCCGATCAACCCCGCCAGCGGCAGCAAGACCATGGAGCGTGGGTAGCGATCGTGCAGGGCGCCCCACGCCGGCGAGGAAATCATGCC
>DASVJA010000089.1:0-7551 GCA_036386115.1 Candidatus Limnocylindrales bacterium | reverse complement strand
CGCCGATTGCCCAGCCCACCAACACGACCAGCCCGATCAGGACCACGGCCACCGACAGTCCCAACGAGAATCGCCTGGCATCCGAGAGCCAGCCGACGAGCGGGCGCGGCCGCGAGCCGTCCGCGGCCCTATCCGAATGCACGGACCCCGGGCGGCCGGACAAACTGTCGGAGGCGGTCACTCTTCTTCCCTCTTGGCCTGCCGGCTGTGACGGTATCCTCGGTCATCGAGAGGTCGGTCACTCAGTACCTCTGGATAGTAAGCCTCGCAGGCAAGCCTGAAGAAGAGTTGAAATCAGCCCTGGTTGTGAGATCGCCTGGTCGACGAGCAATGACAGACCGTGTCAGGGCATCCAGGGCCGCGGTTTGGGCGGTGGAACAGGGTCTTCGATTGGATGCGGTCCCACCCACGGCGGCTGATCCGATTTAGGCTCAGAGGGCTCCAAGGCCGGCGCTTCGGGAGCGGGCTTCTTGGGAGCGTGAGCCGAGTCGCCGGCCTTCGAGTTCGCGGCGGCGCGAGCGGCGATGGGCGTCGGGACGGTCGGGGCGACCGTAGACGCGCTGCCGGCCGCAGACTTCGGCGCAGCCTTCGAGGTGATGGGAACGATCTTGCCCGACCCGGAGGCGGCTGCCTTCGGGGCGCGAGCAGGAGCAGGCTCGGGTGCCTTCGAATCCGCCCGCACTTCGACGGGCTCGTCTTCGGCCACCGCTGCGGGCTCCGGGCTCGGCTCGAGCTCCGGCTCCGCCTCGAGGTCCGCCTCGTCATCGATGAGGTCCGGCAGCGCGACCAGAGACACCGTCGGCTCAGCGGCCGCCGCCTGAAGGACGGCCAAAGGGGCTCTGCCGCGATTCTCGATCCCTGCGATCAATCCGCGCACGAACTCGCAGATGCGATCCGCCTCTGCGTCGACACCCTTGAGAACCAGGCTCTCCACCTGAACACCGACCAGCCGATGGCCGCCGGCAGCCTCGACCCCAAGTTCACTGACCGAGACCTTGGACCAACGGACCAGCTTAGCCGTTACGCGCGGACCCTCACGATCGGCCGGGCGGACAACCGCGGTGATGAGACCGGCGATCGTGGGCGCAAGGACCGAGTAGCGTGTCTCAGCGTCGTCGCCCCAAACAACCCAGCACTCGGCGTCCGGCCCGGAACCCAGGTCGACAAGCACATGGCGCAGCACGGTAAGGACACGATTGCTCATCGATTCCTTGTTCGGGGCCGTCTTGCGCCACTCGCTCAGTCGCATCAAATCGCCTCCGCAGGGAAACCGGCCGGGTATCTTTGATCCGTGGTCAGGCTATCACGGCGCGGCATACGAACGACACGCTTTCGGCCGAATGAATGACCCTCGACCCACCCTGGAGAATGACGCGGAGGGCGATCGAGCGAGGGTAGTCTCTGTGCGGCGAGATGCCGGACGGCATCGCACATGACCTGAGAGGTAGCGCAGATGAGAGTTGACCGCGGTCGACTCAACTGGGGAGTCTTCTTCATCGTCCTCGGCCTCGTGCCGCTGGCCTACTACAGAGGCGCATCAGGGCTGGGTGAGGCCTGGCGGCTCTGGCCTCTGATCATCGTCGGCATCGGTCTCAGCTTCCTGTTGTCCAGGACGCGTGCCTTCTTCGTGGGTGGCACGGTCGTCGCCGTTTGCTTTGGCCTCATCTTCGGCAGTCTGCTGACGGTGCACCCCAATATCGACTGCGGCGGAGGACAGACGGGCCAAAACATTTCCCGATCTGGGGCGTTCGAGGGCGACTCGAGTGTGGAGCTCAACCTCAGGTGCGGGACCGCGTCCATCACGACCACTTCAGGTCCGCAGTGGAACCTACAAGCCGCCAGCACGGACGGCAACTCTCCGCAGGTGACCTCGACGCCGCAACTACTGCGTGTCGCCTCGCGGGCGTCGGGCGGCTGGTCCTTCGACCGAGGCGCCGACAATTGGCAGATTCAGCTCCCGGAGAACACTCGATTGAGCCTGACCAGCTCAATTGACCTGGCGGACGCCCATTTCAGCCTGGCCTCCGCCAACCTTTCCTCGGCCGCGTTCAGCCTCAACCTCGGGACGCTGCACGTGGACCTGACCGGCTCGAAAACGGACTCGCTCCGTGTCTCCACCAACCTGGGTTCGGCCTACGTGACCCTGGATGCCTCCTCGGATCTGACTGCGAACCTCACGACCAATCTCGGTTCCCTGCAGGTCTGCCTGCCGGAGGGGCTGGGCGTCCAAGTGACGGCCGGCGACAACCTCTCCTCAAGTGACTTCAGCCATTCCGGACTGATTGCCGACGGAGGATTCTGGCGAACACCCGGCTTCGACGGAGCGGCTCACAAGGCCATCCTGACGACCAACACGAGCCTGGGAAGCATCAAGTTCGAGCACGCAGGAGGCTGCCAGTGAACTCGCAGAGCCTTTACCGGTCTACGGACGACCGCATCATCTCCGGCGTGGCCGGCGGCATGGCCGACTACCTGGACATGGATCCGTCCCTCGTGCGGGTCATCTGGGCAATTTCGTTCTTTGTGACCGGCTCGATCACGTTCTGGATCTATCTCGTCCTGATGGTGGTCTTGCCGGCCCAGCCAGCGGAATGGCCACAACAGTCCCCCTGGGCTCCGGGCGGCGCTCCGGTCGGCGGACAAGAAGGCGGGAGCGTCGGAGGCGTGACTGGTTGGGCGGCCAGCTATGCTCCACCCGCCGCCGGCGCGACTTCCGACGCGACTCCGGGCACGATACCGGGCGCCGACCCCGATGCCACTCTACGCGGCACGCCTCCGTCCGCGGCCGGTCAAACCGGCTGGTGGAGCGGGGACCGGCGAGACCGGCGACACCAGGAGCGCTGGCAGAGACGCCAGGAGCGCTGGCAGCAACGATTTCAGGACCGCGAGTACCACAGCTACGGCGGACCGGGAATCGTCTTCGGCCTGATGCTGGTCCTCGTCGGCGGGCTATTGGCCTGGCATCAGTTCGACGCCAACTTCGACCTGGGCAGCGTCTGGCCGATCGCGATCATCGCCTTCGGCGGGATCCTGGTCCTGTCTTCGTTCCGGTTCCGGAACAGCTAGCGAAGAGCCGCGCGGCGGCGGCGGCGGAACGACATCAGGATGAAGAAGGCGGCCAAGACGGCGGAGCTGGAACCCGCAACCAGGGCGATCACTTCGACCACTATGGCCGGTAGACTCGAAAAGCCGTCACCGGACCCTGTGCCGTGGCCGTCCCCGACGACTCCGGCCATGGCCTCCACCGGACCCGATGTCGCCGCAGCCGTCTGAGCACCCTGGGCCGTCGCGCCCTGGACGGCACTCGTCGCACTGAATACAGGAGCCGGGAGGGTCACAGAACTCGTCGCGGCAGGCGTTCCGGTGGTCGTCCCAGCCGGTGTCGACTTAGATGTGGAGCCACCGCTGCTGCTTCCACCGCCACCCGAAACCGGCGGCGCCGTGAGGACAATGCGCTGAGTAGGAGCCACTGTTGGGGCCGGTGGTGGTGTCGGAGTTGGAGTCGGAGTCGGGAGCGGGTTGTCGAACGGGGACTGGGTCGGCGGCGACACGACGCCATTGGGACCGCCACTGCTGAAGGAACACTCGTAGTAGAAGGTGGAGCCGCTGGCCCAACCTCCGCAACCGACGCGGTCGTAGCCACCCATGATGATGTTCCAGTGGCTGCTGGAGGAGGCCCATCCGATCATGGCGTGACCGGTCGTAGCGTATGTCCACGTCTGCCAGCCGCCCGAGCTGTACAGGTACGCGCCGCTGCCATAACCACCGTTCACGAGGTTGATTTCGCCGACGCTGCCGTATCCCCAACCCTGAAGCACCGACACGTAGCTCGTAGCAGAGAGCGTGTACGAATCGGCGTTACAGAGCCGCAGACTGTGGGACATGTTGCCGAAGGTCGCAAAGTCCTGCGTGCGACCGGCGATCGTCTTGGTGGCGTCGTCCGGGCAGGGGATGGAACCATCACGGGCCTTAGCTGCCAGGAAAGTGTCGATCTGCAGCGGCGCCTTCCCCTGAGCGGCGCGGGCACCGTTGATCAAACGCACCATCTCCGTGGACTGGGCATCAAGCGGCCCGGACCCGGCGGCGGCCGGAGCCGGCCCCCACGTCATGGATGCAGCGAAGAGCGAGAATCCCAGCGCGATCGCCGCGGGAATGATCACGAGGCGCGATGGCTTGGTGAACCGCACAGGTAAGTCCTCCCGGGACGGGACAGAGGCTCTTTTGCGAGACCGTGTGACGGGGCATGGTGGCGACGGGGCGATGACGGAGCGAAGCGGCGAGTTGCGGGCTACAGCTACCATCTCCCGTGAGTTGATCTTGGTCAATGGGCCATGCGGCATAGTCTCCGGCCCCCGGGCAACCACCCGTTCGGGTGGTGGTTAGGTCCAAAGCAGCCGAGTCCCGAGCGGACTGGTGTAGTCCGGGTAGGTTAGGTGAAGATGTCTAAACAAGTACCGGGGTACTTCTTCACCTGGCTCCTAGCTCCACAAGTCCCACTTCGTAGGCCAGGATGGCCGCCTGAACCCGATTCTGCAGCTCCAACTTATCCAGCAGCCTGGCCACATGAGTCTTCACCGTGGTCTCGCCAACGACCAGCGCCTCGGCTATCTGGGCGTTGGAGAGGCCTCTGGCGACAAGCTTGAGGACCTCGACTTCCCGGTCGGTCAGTTGATCGAAGCCTGCCTGGACATGCGGCCTGGGCGACGCCTTGTGAACATACGACGCTATCAGCCGGCGCGTGACCGAAGGTGCCAGCAGCGCATCGCCCTCAGCGACGACGCGAATGCCGTTGACCAGCTCGGCAGGCGGGGCATCCTTGAGCATAAAGCCGCCCGCGCCGGCGCAAAGGGCGTCGTATACATACTCGTCCAGATCGAACGTGGTCAGGATCAGGACTCTGGCGCGATACGGAGACTCGGGCCCGGCAAGCCGGCGAGTCGCTTCTACCCCGTCGAGATGCGGCATTCGGATGTCCATGACGATGACATCCGGCTTAAGCCGATGGAAGGCCTCGATCGCCTCTCGGCCGTCGGCTGCCTCCCCCACTACCTCCAGGTCAGGCTGAGCATCGACGATCATCTTGAGTCCGCTTCGCACGAGAAGCTGGTCATCCACAAGCAGGACTCGAACAGTCACCGGGTCACCTCTCGATTGGCTGGGGATATTTCGCCGGCCCGGGCCGGTTGATCGAGGTTAACTTGGGGGCCCTCATCCAACGGAAATCGGGCCAGAACCCGGTAGCCGCCGCCAGGCTGCGGCCCTGTCTCGAGGCGGCCGCCAAACAGGGCCACCCGTTCGCGCATGCCCACAAGGCCATGGCCGAAGCCACGGTGCGGCCGCTCGACCGCTTCCATCGCAGGCCGGCCACGGCCGTCGTCCACCACCTCCACGGCCAGCACTCCCGGCTCGAAGAGGAGGCGCAGGGTCGCGCTGGAGCCCGGACCGGCGTGGCGCATGGTGTTGGTCAAAGCTTCCTGGGCAACCCTATAAGCCGACAATTCGATGCCGGGCGGAATATGGCGCGGCGCCCCGGCGACCTCGAGAGACACCTCGACACCCGCCTCGCGAGTCCGCGCTGCCAGGGCCTCCAGATCTGTCATTCCGGGCTGCGGCGACCTGGTGAAAACACCGTCGTCGTCTTCGGCGGTCCCCTGGGGATCCTCGGCGCGCAACAGGCCGAGCAATCGCCGCATTTCTGCCATCGCCTCGCGGCCCGTCTCCCGAATGGCCTCAAGGGCCTGTCCCGTAACTTCTGAACCGGGCGGCAAACTCGCCTGAGCCGCCCCAGCTTGAATGACCATGACGCTTACGTGGTGAGCCACGACGTCGTGAAGTTCACGGGCAACCCTGGCCCGCTCGACGGCAACGGCATGCTTGGCCATGGCGTCTCGCTCACGCTGCAGGACCAGTCGCTCGCGCTCCAGCTTCTCGGCCCGCTGGACAAGGGTCCGAACGTAGGCTCGCCGACGGCCGAGCCACAAGCCGACGGCCGCGACTACCGAATAGAACATAGTCATCGGGATGGTTTGCAGATACGGCAGCCAGGTCCTATCCATATGGGCCCAAGTCACGTTCACAATGAGCCCAAACCCCACAGCGATCAGGATCGAAACCATCGTGCGCTGCCACGACCGATAAGTGGCAATCGTGTAGATGCAGATAGAGACCGGGAAGTCGCTGCCGTCGCTGCTGATGGCCATTGTCAGCGCCCAAGTGGCCAGGGAGACGACCAGCAACCACTCGCAGAGTCGTGGCCGCCACGCCAGCAATGCCAGTGGGATCAAGCTGAGGGCAAAAGCGGCGATATGAATCAGACCGACGGTATGGTCCGACCTGAACAGAACGACCCCAATGGAACCGATGGTCACACAGCCGCATAGGAAGACCGCCAGAGAGAGGTCCTTCCAGGCGGAGAACCGGAACCAGGCCCGGTCGGGCCGCCGCTCGGGCAGCGGCCCGATGAACCTCAAGGCCCTGATCCAGAGCGGCTCGGGCTCGGCGAACGAGGGATGTCCGGCGGGCACTGCCCCGCTCTCGCCGGAGTCACCTCTGTTGCTCAAGCCCTTCAACCCAAACTCGCTCCGGATCCGACGGGTCAGTCGCAGGAACAGGCCCGCCGGGAGCCCGTTCCCATCTGCGTCGAGCGTAGCGCCGATAGGGCGCGGCTGCTGGCCTCCGGACCGATTCATCGCCACACCTCAAAGGTGCCGGCCCCAGGCCGCTTGCGCGGCCCAGGGCTCACTCGGCCGACCTGGTACTAGAACTCGTCGCGCCAGAAGCGGACCTGAGACCGGACCGGTTTCGGTCGTGATGCCGCCAACTTCCACGCGACCACGGGTCGGCCGGGTAAGGCCGGCGATCGTGCGAATGGTCGTGGTTTTGCCGGCGCCGTTGGCGCCGAGAAAGCCGGAGGCGGAACCCTGCGGGACTTCGAGCGAGAGATCGTCGACGCCGGCGAGGTTCCCGAACCGCTTGGTCAACCCTTCGATGGTGATGGCCGCTGTCATGGCGTTCCTGCCGTACCAACTGGACAACCATCACGCTACGGCCCATCAGCCAGCAAGACATCAGCCCTAATGGCTAACCAGCATCGCCTGAAAGGCGGAGCTACTGCCCGCGGCGAATCGTCCCTTCAGTCGGGGGTGTAGCTCTTCACGCACGGGCCCAGTTGTGTATCCGTCACCCGGATGTGGCTGGTCAGCCAGCGCATCAGCTCGTTCTCGAGCCGCACGACCAGATGCGCTGTGGGGCCGGTCTTGTCGAGTTCTTCGCGGAACCCGGACAGGGTTGCGATGAACCACTGGTGCATGGAGACGTTCTGGGCGGCGACGGGACAGTTGTACTTGGTCATGCAGTCTTCTTCGTGGGTGAAATGCATTACCGCGTAACCGTTGAGCTTGTCGAGCAGGCTGTCCACCTGAGCCCGGCCACGGCCTTCACTCATCGCGCCTAGCAGATCGTTCAGCCACGAGATGAGCTGCTTGTGCTGGTTGTCGATCGTCTCGACGCCCGTCGACATCGAGGGATCCCAAGAAATTGCCGGCATCTGAT
>DASVJA010000088.1:0-1797 GCA_036386115.1 Candidatus Limnocylindrales bacterium | reverse complement strand
AGAACTGAAAGCGGGCTCTGCGCCGGCCGGTGCGGAGCCCGCTTCTCGTGCCCATTTCAGGCCGTAGGGCTGTCTCAGTCCGAGAAGTTGCTCGTGCAGCCGTACCACCAGCCGTCGCCGTAGTCGGTCGCGTGCCACGCGTTGCGCAACCAGGCCTGCACGTCCGGGTCGTTGCCGCGGCTTGCCAGGGCGTAGGAGCAGTCGTCGCTACCCTGGAGATCGAAGAACGTGGCCTGGCCGACGACCCGAACTTGCCGGACGTCGAGCAGGCCGATCCAACCGGCTCCTACCGGTTTACCCGACCTCGCCTGGGCGGCGGCGTTCTCCAATGCCGGCTGGCTCCATCGGAAACGGGTCGTGGTCGGGAACCCGGAGGTCATGAGCGCCACAGCGACGAAGAAGATGACCGGTGGAACTGCCCATCGGGCCCACGTCCGTCTGGAGTAGGCCAGGCGCGTATCGGACGCGGCAACGGCGAAGGCCACGATCCATACGAAACCGATCGTCAGGGCGGCCGTGATGGAAACGAACGCCAGGAAGCTGAGATCCAGGCCGCTCGAGCCCACCACACCGGCGGTCAGAACCAGGAAGGTCAGACCGATGAAGAACGGCCCGGGAACGTAGGCCGGTCCTCGCGGCGGCGCAGGAGCGTACCCGCCCGGCGGTGGAGCCCAGCGTGCCCCGGGCGCGAGTGCGTACGGCAGGGCTGGCGCCGCCGGATCCCCAGGTTGAGCGGGCGGGACGGAAACCGGTACCGGCACAGCCTCCTGAGCAGACGCTTCCGGCGATGTGCCTGCCGGGACCGGCCCTTCGGGATCCGTCTCGCCCACCAGCTACTCCTTGTGCGCCGCCTCTTGCTCCTTGCGATGGACCTCGATCACCTTCTCGGCAATGTGCTGCGGCACGTCCTCGTAGCGGTCGAGAGTAGCGGTGAAGGTACCTCGGCCGCCGGTGAGGGAGCGCAGTTCCGTCGCGTAGGTGAAGAGTTCCGCCTGGGGCACGGTGGCGGTGATGACCTGTTTCCCGTCTTTGGTATCCATACCAAGAACACGGCCCCGGCGGCCGTTGAGATCTCGGTTGACGTCGCCCATGTAGATCTCGGGGATGCGGATCTCGACGGTCATTATCGGTTCCATCAGGGCCGGTTTGCACTCGAGGACGCCCTGCTTGATCGCCATCGAGGCCGCGATCTTGAACGAAAGCTCGTTCGAGTCGACCGGATGGAACGAGCCGTCGTACAACGTCGCTTTGAAGTCGCTGAGCGGATAGCCCGCCAGCACGCCTTCGGCGGCGGCCTCACGGACGCCCTTCTCGACGCCCGGGAAGAAGTTCTTCGGGACGGTGCCGCCGACGACCTTCTCGGCAAATTCGACGCCGCCGGCGTGGTTGGGCTCGATCTCGATCCATACGTCGCCGAACATGCCGTGGCCGCCGGTCTGCTTCTTGTACCGGCCGTGGCTCTGAGTCTTGCCACGGATCGTTTCCTTGTATGCCACGCGCGGCGTCTTGGTCATGATCGCCGCACCGAACTTGCGCTTGATCCGCTCGCCGAGAACCGCCACGTGGGCATCGCCCATGGACAGCAGGATCTGCTCGCCGGTGTCGGAGCGGACGACTCGAGCCGACGGCTCCTCCTCGAGCATGCGCTGCAACGCCGTGCCCATCTTGTCCAGGTCCGCCTTGGTCTGAGGCTCGATCGCGACCATGAGCGTCGGGATCGGGAAGTCCAGGGGCGGCAGCACATAGGCCTGCTCGCGAGACTGGCAGAGCGTGTCGCCGGTTCCGGTGATCGTCAGC
>DASVJA010000087.1:0-12408 GCA_036386115.1 Candidatus Limnocylindrales bacterium | reverse complement strand
GGCAGATGCGTCATTGGACCGTGTCGGTGAAGGTGAGACTTCCGTGAAGCGCGGCTACCTGAACCTGCTGCACGCCCGCGAGGCGATCAAGGAACGTGCCCAGGCGATCGCCGATGCGGCAAGCGCGCCACGAGTTGCGAGCCAGAACGGGCGGTTGAGCGGGCGGTAGGGAACGTGCTCGTGGCCCACGGCCGCCCGGTGATATCCTCGCAGCACCCGACCCGGCACTTTCTGGAGGCCCCGATGCGTTGTCCGCGATGCGGCGAGCGAGAGACTCGCGTCGTGGATTCGCGCGACCTGGACGAGGCGAGCATCCGCCGCCGGCGCGAGTGCGAGACGTGCGGTACGCGGTTCACCACATATGAGCGGATCGAAGCGCCGCGGTTGATGGTGGTCAAGCGCGACGGGGTTCGCCAGGAATTCGACCGTGAGAAGCTGGTGTCGGGCTTCCGCAAGGCCCTGACTCGTCGGCCGCTGCCGGAAGAGTCGGCCGAGCAGGCGGCGGACCAGATCGAGGCCCAGCTGCGCGCGGCCGGCACTACCGAAGTGGACTCCTCGGTAATCGGCAAGATGGCGATGGACAAGCTCCGGTCGCTGGATCAGATCGCCTATATCCGCTTCGCCAGCGTCTATTCGAGCTTCGAAGACATCGAAACGCTCAAGCGCGAGGTAGACAACCTCTACGCCCAGCGCGAAAGCGGAGGGGCGGTCAAGTGAGCGTTCTTTCCGATCGGGACATTGCGGTGGCGATGACGGCCGGTCGAGTCCGGATCGATCCCTACGACCCGGCAGATCTGCAGCCGTCCTCCGTCGATCTGCACCTGGACCGCAGCTTTCGGGTATTCCGGAACAACCGCTATCCCTTCATCGACGTTCGCGCGCCGCAGCCGGACCTCACCGAGATGCTCAATGTCGCCGATGACGAGCCGTTCGTACTTCATCCGGGCGAGTTCGTGCTCGGCCAGACGATCGAATGGGTCGAACTCCCGGACGACCTGGTCGCCAGGCTGGAAGGCAAGTCCTCGCTCGGCCGGCTCGGTCTACTGATTCATTCGACCGCGGGTTATGTCGATCCCGGTTGGAAGGGCAAGCTCACGCTCGAGCTTTCTAACGTTGCCAACCTGCCGATCGCGCTGTACTTCGGGATGAAGATCGGTCAGATTAGTTTCTTCGAGATGTCCAGCCCGGTGGATCGGCCGTATGGTTCGGCAGGGCTCGGCTCCAAATATCAGGGGCAGTCCGAGCCGACGGCGTCGGCATTCTTCCAGGACTTCCACGGGAAAGCCAAATGACAACGATGAACGACGCGGTGCACTGGTCGATGGAGCTGGGCGGCGGCACGCGTGTTGCGCTGATCCAGGCCGGCCGGTTCCGTTCCGATGCCGGCGCTCTCCTCGGCGTGGTACCGCGGATGATGTGGGGCAAGCTGGTGGCCGACGAGATCGATCACGATCATCGGCTGCTCCAGGCGCTCAATTGTCTCCTCGTGGAGACGCCGTCCGGACGCGTGCTGGTTGAAACCGGCATCGGCGACCGGATCACGGAGAAGGGCCGGGCGATGCGCCGTTACGAAGGCCCTTGGATCCTCCCGTCGCTCGAAGAGGCCGGTTTCGCGGCCGACTCAGTCGATGCCATCGTTGTCAGCCACCTCCACTACGACCACGCCGGCGGCGTTCTGAAGCCGGACGGTTCTCTGGCCTTCCCGCGCGCCAAGTTCGTGGCTCAGCGGGCGGAATGGGAGATTGCTCTCGGCCTGAACCCGCGACTCGTCGCGAGCTATGACCAGCCGGAACTGCGACTGATCCGCGATCTGGGTCTTCAGAGCGCGTCGGACGGCGATGCTGAGATCCTGCCGGGCGTCTCCGTCTTCGCGACGGGCGGTCATTCGGCCGGTCACCAGGGTGTCATCGTGCGCGGCACCGAACAGACCGTGGCTTTCTTCGGCGACCTGTGCATGCGGCCGTGGAGCGCCAACCCAAAGTGGGTCACCGCGTTCGACGACTTCCCGCTGGACTCGGTGTTGGTCAAGGAGGACCTGTTCTCCCGCGCCGCAGCCGAGGATTGGATCGTTGTCCTCTCTCACGAGCCCAAGCGCCCGATCGGCCGAATCACACGCGACCGCGACCGCTTCAGCTTCGAGCCGGGCGTCTGACCTTCGCGCTTCTGCCCAGACGCGGTAACATCCCCGGCGAGCCCCCGTAGCTCAGTGGAATAGAGCGCCGCCGTCCTAAGGCGGGCGTCGTCGGTTCGAATCCGGCCGGGGGCGCCAAAACCGCGCACTCTCGCGCCACTTCGGCGAAGAACGGCCGGGCAGCGGGAGTCCAGACCACGCGGGAGACGCGACGGTCGACGTCATTAATCCGCTCGACGAGAATCGGCTTCTGATAGGCGCCACCTTGGTGTCCGCTGCCCGATAGCGAGCCCTTGGGACCACTCGCATACTTCCTCAGCACCGTAGGATTCAGAGCCTAAGCGCGACCGACGGGCGACACTGATTGGGGGGCTCTGCCCGTGGAGATGCTGCGACCGAGGCTTGCGTATCTCTGGCGCTTCTTGGGTCACCCGGCCGGCCCGGCGGTGGTGGCCGCCGCGTTTGCCCTGCTCTCGCTTCCGCTGGTCGCGCTGTCGCTCGATAGCGTATCTACTGCCGGGAGTATGTACGAACCCAATGGCCCCATCCGCCTTAGGCTCATCGACCCGGGACGGTGGCTGGGGGCGTTCGGGTCAGTGATGGCGGCAAGTCTGGTGGCCGGTGCGGTCTGTGGTCCGCTCGTTCGCAAGCACGCCAAGATCGGGGTATTCGTAACGGTAGTCCTCGCCTGGGAGGTGGCGATCGCTGCGCTTCCGGTACTGCCGGCATTGTTCGGCATGAATGTCGGGTTCGAGTACTACTGCTACAACGATTGCCAGGCGGCAATAGCCGCCAACAATCCCGAGGGCGTCTTGTTCGTCCTCGGGCTGCCGTGGACCCCATTGTTCGAACCTGTACCGGCGTTGGCGCTGACGGCGGGCGTGGCGGTTTGGGCGGGGCTGCTGCGGCACTCGGCCGGCATCAATCGGGTCGAGGGGCGTCCTGACTCTGATGATTCGGTTAACGAGTGAAGCGCCTAGAGTCGACGACAGCCCAGAAGCTCGCTGTAGGAGATGCTCGGCGGGCCGGAAGTAGTTCTAGGGGGCGGTGATGGCGTTCGACAATTCTTTCGTATTGATGATGCTTCTAGTCCCTTTGTCCTGGGCGGTCGTGATCGCGCTGGCGACTGTCGGATTGCGGTCAGTCATTGTCGAGGGACATGCGGGCGGGGACACCGCGGGCGGTTGGTGGCTCTCAGTACTCATCGCCGTGCTGCTGGCCGCGGTGTTGCTCCCGCTCGTCGCCCTGTCGTTGACTGTATTTGACACCTCGCACGCCTTCCAGGTTGATGGCCCGTCGCTCCCATTCGCAGATTCTCGCCGCTGGACCAGCACAGTGCCTGCCGTCCTGATGTCGGCGCTGGTGGCGGGCGCAATCGGGACTCCAGTGGTTCGTCGGCGTGCCGTCGCTGGAGCGGCGCTCACGTTCTGCATGGCGCTGATCGTGGCTATCGCCGTGTTTCCAGTGGTTCCGGCCCTGCTGGGCGAGCGGACCGGAATGGTGGGCTTTTGCCTCGATGGTTGCACAGCCGTCGTCGACTCCGCGGACCCATCCAGCGGCGCTCGGGCGGCTGTCTTCTTCGCGTTCACGCCATGGGTGGCGCCCGTGGCAGTCGCGGCCCTGGCAGTTGGCGTGGGCTGTTGGACGGTGTTGGTCAGACTTCTCAATGGTCGCGGTGAGGCCGTCGGCTAGCTCGCTGCGGCGTAGTATTCGAGCGAGTCGTTCTGCGCCGGCAACGCACCCCCAAGTCCGGCCGGGGGCGCCATCGCCCACACAGCCGCGCTTCCAGTGCAAGAGAGGGCGAGAAGATTGGCTCAGCGGTTCTTCGGGGGAGGAGCGGGCGGCGCCGCTTCGATGATTACGCCGGAAGTGAGCGCGGCGGCCGATCACCTGGCTGAGGTCGCGATCGGGCGAGTGCAGGGCAAGTCCGGTGGCGTCCGAGTCGAAGACTACGTGACCGTCCTGGCGGCCCTTACAGGCGAGGCCGCTCTCGTGGCTGCGGAACTCTTTGATATCGAGACGACCACGATCACACCGGGTGCGGCCGTGTTCGGCGATAGGATCAACGAAATCCTCACAGGCGATCAGCCGGATGCGACCAAGGTGCCGGCCGACAGCGTGGTCGGGATCCTCGTCGGCGAACTGGTGCCGGGCACCGTGGCGCTCGATCCCTTCCTCCCACTCGACGAGTTCTACGCCAGGGTGGCTGCCAACGTTGGCGAGGTCCCCTGGGGCAACGTGGCGACCTCCGTGCCTGAGGACAACACGCCTGGCGTAGTGCCGCTCCAGGTGGCCTTCGAACTTCGCGATGCAGTCGACTCGGCCCAGTCTGCGTCTGGTTTGCCGCGAAGCCTTCGACATGTGGTCTGCGCCGTGGCGCTGGCCGAGGGGCTCAAGCAGGTCAAAGCGGCATGCGACATGAACATGGCCGTGACCCTGGCCATGGAAGTTGCATTCGGGATGTCGAAGATGGCTCCAATGTCCAGGGCCGCCTTCGAGGAAGTGCGGAGGGCGCGCGGAGATCCGGGAACGGCCTAGTCGGACCGCCGGCGCTTCACGGATGTCCTGAACGGGCGGCGTAGCACTCGAGCGCGTCGTGCTGCGCCGGCAACGCGCCCTTAGGGTCGGCCGGGGGCGCCAGAGTCACGCTATATCGGACCAAAGTTTCTTGCAGATACTCCTATCAGTAGTGCTGTACGCGATTCTGGCGTCGGGGGAGGCGATGTCGACCGAGTTCGGCGGCGATCCACGCTCAGATCGGCGACTGGACGCGCCTTCTGACCGCTCCGACGGCCGTCACTGAACTGGGATCTGCGTCCGATACGCCCACCAGGCATGAATGACGGAAACAGTTGCGATCCGCCGTCAGATACCACCCCGCCGAGTGGTTTGACGAAAACCGCGGTGCTCAGGGGTAGTCAGTGCCGGCCTGGCTACGCGGCCGGCGCCGCCCCCCGTTGCCCTCGGTCGTCTCTCGCCCCGCGCGCCAGCGCACCACAACTTCCTCACGACCGCCGGGCGGCCGACCGATTCCCACCGTGAGACAGAGACGATGAGCCACGGTCCCGCGACCGGCCTCGCGCCCACAGGAGGGACGATGCAACCTGCGATCCGATACGACTTCGACGAGCTTGTGCAGCCGCTGCTTGGGCTGGCCGAGTCGATGCTCGAGAACGAGGGTGAGTTTCACCCGTTTGGGGCGCGGCTCGCCGCCGGAGGACAGATGGCGCTCGTCGATGTGACCCCAACGCTCACCAAGCCGTCCAATCCGCTGATCATCGACGCGCTATATGCCACTTTCCGCCTGGAAGCCCGTGCCGGGTCGATCCGCGCCTGCGCAGTCTGCTGGGATGCGCTTGTCCCGCGGCAAGAGGGTGGCGGCCTGATCGACGCGATTGCGATCGGCCTGGAGCATCGGGACGGCGACCCGACTATCGTGCTCCGAGGCTATGAACGCGAGCCGACCGGCGACATCCGCTTCGAGGAGCCCGTCACGGCCGTGGGGCGGCGCCACGTCTTTGGGCACGTTCTCTTTTCCTGATCGCCTGCGGGACCGCGAGACCGCCTCGCTGCCTCTTCCGAGTTGTAGCTGTATCTTTCCGGTCGCGGCACTCACGCCCGTCACTAATCTGACAATGGCGGAGTCATTCGCTCGCACCCCACAGAGCGAAGCGATCAATCCCGAGGATTAGCCTGCCAATGACGCGGTCGAACGGACGCAAGCACCAGGATGTCATGGCCTTCGTGTACGCCGGCCTGTGCTTCGTCGTAGCCGCCAGTGCTTTCGTGGGCGTCATGATCCTCGCGCCGACCGATGGCGCGGCGGGCGCAGGATCGAGCGCCTCGGCGCCGACCCTCGTGGCGGGAGCTACAACTCCGGTAGTCGCTCCTTCCGCAAGCCCGACGTCGAACGATCCGGGGCCGATAGGTCCGTCGGTGACGCCGGTTGCCAGCCCAACCAGGGCGTCCTTCCAGATCGACTTGTATAGGCCCGGCGCATTCGTGTCGCAGATGAACAAGGACTACTGCACGGCCGGCGCCATCCAGAACATGCTCAACGTTATCAATCCGACCTTCGACACCAGCACGGCGCGTCAGCAGGAGATCGGCAATATCGTGGTGTCGCTTACCACCTACGAGGACAGCCGCAACGGCGGTTTCGGGCCGAACGGCTGGGCGCTCGCTATGAACAAGCTGGGCGGTGGACCCTACAAGCTCGTGGTCGACGCAACCTTCGACAAAGCCATGAGGGACGCCGCTCTCGCCCTGGCCCAGACCGGGCGGCCGGTGGGGCTTCTGACGTGGTGGGGGGCCCATTCCTGGGTCATGACCGGGTTCAAAGCCGATTCGGATCCGGCCCTCTTCCCGACCACGTTCAAGCTCAAGGGCGCCTACATCATGGATCCGTACTATCCGAGGCTCAGTTCTATCTGGGGCCAGACGCTCGGGCCGGACAGCTATCGCGATATGACCGCCATGGCCCACAACTTCATCGGCTGGAAGCGTCCCGAAGGCTCATATCCCGGCCGCGACGGGAAATGGCTCCTCGTCGTCCCGGTGGAAGCATCGGCGCCCAGCACCTCGGCGACCCCTTAGTCGTGGCAGCCCTGGCAACGGCCTGAGATCGTGACGTGGGACAGGTCCACGGCGAAGCCCAGGTCTTCGGCCAGCGCATCGACGATCGCAGCGCCTGTTTCCGGCCGGATCTCCCAGGTAGCGCCGCAGTCAACGCAATACAAGTGGCCGTGTTCCTGGTCCGGTAGGACGTGGTAATCCTCGCGGCCGTCCGGGCCGTGGCCGTGCTTGACCAGCCCGAACTCCTCGAGAACATCGAGGGTCCGGTAGACGGTTGAGGGAGTGGTGGTCCGGTCCAGCTCGCGGCAGCGGGCTATCAGTTCCGTGGCGGTGACGTGGCCGCGATGCTCCCGCAAGACGTCGACGAGTGTGCGGCGTTGTGGGGTCCAGCGCAGACCGCTGGCGCGCATGCGAGTCGCAACACCATCCCATGGAGTTGCTTCGGGCGGCGGCGTGGTCGGACTCGCGGAATGCGGTGGCGCCAGGTGGTCCTTCATGTGTTTCCGATTGTGCCGCATCAAAGGTGGGGCGTACACTCGCACCTGACGCAATCTGTTGCAATAGCGATATGTGTCGTCAGGCGATACGAAGGAGGAGCCAGATGCACATTCCGGACGGCTACCTCGCGCCTGCCGTCTCGCTGGCCCTGGCCATCCCGACCATCCCGGTTTGGGCCGTAGCAACTCAGAAGGTCAAGAAGGTCCTGAACAACAGGACCGTGCCACTCCTGGCCATCTTCTCGGCGCTCAGCTTCACAGTGATGATGTTCAACATCCCCGTGCCCGGTGGAACGACGGCTCACGCGGTAGGGGGAACGCTGATTGCGGTTGTGCTAGGGCCGTGGGCGGCGGCGATAGCCGTCAGCACGGCGTTGATCCTCCAGGCTCTCTTCTTTGGCGACGGCGGGATCCTGGCCATCTTCGCGAACTGCCTGAACATGGCGATCATCCTGCCTTTTGTTGGGTACGGGACGTATCGGTTGCTGGCTGCCGGCTCACCGGTTCTTTCCACGAGGCGAGCCGTCGCCGCCGGCATCGGCGCCTACGCAGGGATCACCGTCGCGGCAGTGGCGGTGGGGATCGAGTTGGGAGTGGAGCCGTTGCTCTTCTCGCAGAACGGCCACGCTCTATATAGCCCGTACGGCCTGCGGGAGGCGATCCCGGCAATGATCGCGGCCCACGCCCTCGGCGCGTCCATCGTGGAAGGCCTTGTGACCGGCCTGGGCGTCGCGTACCTGCAGCGCAGACATCCTGAGTACCTGACCACCCTCAATCGGATCTTCGCTCCGGACGCGACCACGAATGGAAGCGCCGGCCGGCGGCCTCTCTGGCAGATCACCGCAGTGGTCATAGCAGCCTGTGCCACAGTTCTGGCACTCGTGGGGCTGATCGAAGGTGGTGGCAATCCCGCCCATATGTTCGGGGCGGACTGGGCCCTGGTGGATTGGCCGTCTGTCGCGACGATGTTGTTGGTGACTGCGGTGATGGGGGCCATCCTCGTGCCCGTCGCATACCTGATTCTTCCGCGCGGTCTGAAGCGCATCGGCGCCTGGTTCGCGGCCATCGCGGTACTCGCACCGCTCGGCCTGATTGCGCCCGGCTTCGCCTACGGCGAGGGCAACGCTGCAGACGTCAAGCAGGCCTTCGGCTATGTCCCGACCGGGCTCCAGGATCTCTCCGGCATCTTCAGCGCCCCACTTGCAGGCTACAACCTGCCGCTGCCATTCTTCGACCAGGCTAACGCGCCGCTTTGGCACGCCGCGATTGGCTATGAGATCTCGGACCTTGTCGGCGTGCTCGGCGTCGGTGCGATCGTGTATGCCATCGCCCGACTCCTGCGGCGCACTGACGTCGAGGCGTCGACCGACCCGGCGCCGGCGGAGACATCCCCGAGGCAGACCGCGGCTCGGGGCGAGGGTCGCATCGGCTGGCTCGAGCAAACGGTCGGGGGCATCACCGGCAATATCGAACTGGCCGTCTTCACCGAGCGCCACGCCAGATCGGACGGCTGGCTTCAGAGGCGAGACCCGCGAATCAAGATGATCGCTGCGCTCGTTGCGATCCTGGCGGCCAGCCTGACGACTTCGATTGTTGGCTTGGCGATTCTCTACCTGGCCACGCTGTTGGTCGCTAGGGCCAGCAAGGTTCCATTCGGGTTCTTCGTGAAGCGCGTCTGGCTGGGCATCCCGTTCTTTGCCGGGATCGTGGTTGTGCCCGCGATATTCTTCGTCCCGGGCCCGAGGCTCTTCGACCTCGCCGTCGGGCCGGCTCATCTGGCGCCATCGATCAACGGCCTCATCGGTGCCGCCCTCTTCATCAGCCGTGTCGGGGTGTCTGTGTCGCTGGCCGTCCTCCTCATCGTCACCACACCGTGGGCGGACGTCCTCAAGAGCCTGCGCGCGCTGAAGGTGCCGCAAGTCTTCGTGCTGGTCCTTTCGATGACATACCGATATCTGTTCTTGTTCTTGCACACAGCCAACGGGATTCTCATGGCGCGCAAGAGCCGCGTGGTGGGCCGCACTTCCGGCGCCGAGCAGCGCCGCTGGATCACCGGCACCATGGGTAACCTGATGAGCCGAGCCTTCAAGATGAGTAACGATGTCTACGCGGCCATGCTGGCCCGTGGCTTCGACGGCGAGGTCAGGAGCTTCGCCCGGTACAAACTCGCCATCATGGACATGCTCGCTCTCGCCGGCGTGGCCTCGGTATCAGTCGTTTCTGTTCTTGTTGGAAGGGTGATTTCATGACGGTCGTGGTCACTCAAGCGGAATCTGGGTCGGCCGCAGTTGGGCCGGGCGAGCCGCTCTTCGACCTGCGTGATGTCGGCTACGTGTACTCGAGCAAGCAGGTAGCCCTGGAAGGGGTCACGCTCAGTATCTGGCCGGGTGAGCGCGTCGTGCTTCTGGGGGCAAACGGCAGTGGCAAGTCGACGCTCCTCAAGCTCCTCGACGGAATCGTGGGTCCATCCAGTGGCGTCATCCGAGCTCTTGGACTCGATATCGCGGCGGTCGCAGCCGGCGAGGACGGTTTCCGCTTCCATCGCGAGGTGGGCCTCGTCTTCCAGGATCCGGATATTCAGCTGTTCAGCGCCACTGTCATGGACGACGTGGCCTTCGGTCCGCTGCAACTGGGACTGACCCGCGACGAAGTCCGGACTCGCTGTGACGAGGCGATGGCCGAGATGGGGATCGCACACCTGGCGAACCGTGCGCCCTTCGAATTGTCCGGCGGTGAGAAGAAGCGGGCCGCCATCGCCTCAGTGCTGTCGCTCCGGCCGGAGGTTGTGCTTCTTGACGAACCCACGGCGGCTCTCGATCCGCGGACAAAGTGGGTGCTCGTGGATCTGATTCAGCGCCTGTCCGCCGCCGGCAGGACGCTGATCGTGGCCACGCACGAGCTGGAGATCGTGCCCCTCATCGCCGATCGCGTGATTGTCTTGAACGAGCAGGGGAGGGTCGTGGCGGACGGCCCGTCTGCGGTCATCCTTGCCGACACGGAAATGCTGGTGGCTGCAAACCTTATCCACGAGCATCTGCATGCCCACGGTGAGCTGGCCCACTCGCATCCGCACGAGTCCGCCGAGGGTCATCACACGGAGCCGGGCGTCGCGGACATCAATCCGAGTGGTACACCCGTTCGTTAGGCCCTGGTGCAGCGCTCGGCCCCCCACGCAAGGGGGCGATGCTACGGCAGTCCGAACACGCCAGAATATCGTCTCATGGAGAGTCGTCGCTCCGGACAGGATCCGCTTCCATCGACGCTGGCTGAGGCCCAAGGGGCTGGCAGTAGCGGCGCCGGTGTGACGCGGTCCAAACCGGAGGAACTTCTGGACAGCGAAGCGGAGCGCTCGGCGCGGTCGCGCCTCTTCGATGAAGTGCTTGCCTCGGTGGAATTGGTTCTCGTGGCGGACGGTGCGGCCTTCTGGCGTGAGGAGCCAGACCACTCCCTCGTTCTGGCTGCAAGTCGCTCCCTGCCGGAGAGCGTTCTGGACGCCCTAGATCGCCACGCCATAACGCCGCTTCAGTCGATCATGCAGCGCTGGCCGGAGAGCCCGCTCGTGGCAGTGCCGCTCAACGATCCGACCAATCCAATTGCCGAAGAGATCCGGCAGGTCACGGATCGCGAAGGCATCCTCGGCCTGGCAGGCGTGCCTTGCCGCATTCCCGGTGAGATGCTGGGCGTTCTGTTGGTCGTTCATCAGCGACCGCATCCGTGGACGGTCCGCGATTTGGGCCTGGCGACCGGCCTCGCCGGCCAGCTGGCTACCGCCATGCAGAATGCTCGGCTCTATGCCTCCGTTAGGGCGTTGGCAAACCGGCTGGCCGCGATTCATGAGCTGAGCCTGCGGCTAAACCAGCTTCGCGACGTGGCCGCAATCGGTGACGCGATCGTGGCCGAGGTCGGGCGCCTGGTGGACTGCGACACCGTGCGGGTCTATCGGCTGGATCCGGAAGGCGTCTTCAGGCCTGTGGCGGCTTCCGGCACATTCGTCGGCATCGATTCGCCGCCCCTGGAAGCGCTCTCGACCGGCCACGGCGAGACGCTGCCCGGTTGGGTCGCCAAACGAAATGAGCCTTTGATCATTCCGGACGCGTCGGTCGAGCGGCGGTCGATCTTCCGTTCGACCTTTGGGCCGGAGTCGCTCCTGCTGGTGCCGATGTCGTACGGTGATGCAGTCCAGGGCGTTCTGGTCGTCTCCAAGCAGGGCATCGACAAGTACGGCCCCGATGACGAGCAGGCACTCTCGATTTTCGGCCGATATGCCGCCCAGGCGATCGTGAACGCAGACAACATCGAAGAGCTGGGGCGCCAGCACGTGCTGCTCGAGCAGCAGGTCGCGGCCGAGCGGCGTCTGCTGGATCTCAGTGAGAAGCTCGTTTCGACGTTGGACCCCAGGCGCGTTCTCGATCAAATCGCCGAGACCATCGGGACTGTCGTCCACTACGACCGCCTGACGATCTACCGATACGATCGCGTCGCGGGCGGGATCGAGCCCGTCCTCACGCGGCCGGTGGCGGCGGGAGATGAACAGCGGGCGTCGGCTGATCGGTCGCTCGACGAGGGTCTGACAGGCTGGGTGATCGGCCGCGGGGAGCCGGTTTGCGCCAACGACGTCGGGGAGGAAGTGCTGGCGGCTGGACCGGGCGCCGCCGACGGTCTTGCCGTCCATTCGGCCTCCACCCGTCGAAGCAGCAAGGACGGGCGGGTCTCGCGAAGCATCATCGTGGTGCCGCTGAGGGTGCACGGCGAGGTGGTCGGCAGCCTGAACCTAACTCGAGTCGGTGGCCAGGAGGCGCACTTCGGCGAGCACGAGTTTGAGCTGAGCAAGCTGTTTGCCGGCCAGGCTTCCATCGCCCTTCAGAACGCCGAAGCGCACGTCACCGTGTCCAGCCGCGCCGATCTGGACGCTCTGACCAACCTGCGGAACCACGGGACGTTCCAGCGCGACCTGGCCGCGATGGTCGAGACGGGCAAGCCCTTCTCTTTGTTGATGATGGATCTCGACTCATTCAAGACGTTCAACGACACGTACGGTCATCCTGCCGGCGACACGCTCCTCGAGACCGTGGCCGGAGCGATCGTCAGCGCGACCCGTCAGAACGACCGGGCCTATCGATATGGCGGCGACGAGTTTGCCTTGCTCCTGTTCGGGGCTTCTCGGGCCCATGCCGACGAAGTCGCGGGCAGGGTCAGGTCCGCCGT
>DASVJA010000086.1:0-38804 GCA_036386115.1 Candidatus Limnocylindrales bacterium | reverse complement strand
GGCCGGCGGCTCATATGCCGGCGATCCCTTCGGGCAGGGCGGGCCCTTTGCCGGATACGGCAACCCGGGCTCGGCCGGCGGCAACGTCAGATACGAGTTTCGCGGCAGTGGCGGCGAGGATTTCTCGGACTTCTTCCGAATGTTCTTCAGCCAGGCCGAGGCCGCTGGAGCTGCCGGAGCGGCCGGGCCCGCGGCGACGAATGCGACGCGGCGAGCAGGTGCCGCGGGCGCCACAGCGAGCCGCGCCTCCGCAGGGTCGGCTTCGAGTGCCGACGCGAGCGCCACCGACACGGTGACCGGCAGCCGCAGAAGCGGCCGCCCATTCGACGACCTCTTCTCACGCCTGCGTCCGGACGGTTCGTCGGGGAGCGGCTCGGCGCCGCGGGGCAAGAGCATCAAGCGCGGCGAGGATGTCGACGTGGAAGTGGAACTAACGCTGGAAGAGGCTTTCAACGGCTCGGCCAGGCTCGTCCAGGTCGGCAATAAACGCCTCGAGGTCAAGGTTCCGGCCGGCGTCGAAACAGGCAGCAAGATCCGCCTGAGCGGCAAGGCCGGCTCGGGCAAGGACGCCGGCGATCTCTACCTGATTGCGAAGATCCAGCCGCATCCGGTCTTCAGCCGAAACGGCGCCGACCTCACCCGTGAACTACCGATCACGCTCGGTGAGGCACTTCTCGGCGGCGAAGTGGAGGTGGATACGCTCCGCGGCCGCATGCTGTTGAAGGTTCCGGCCGGGACGCAGCAGGGCCAGACCTTCCGGCTGACAGGCCAGGGAATGCCCCGCCTCAAAGGCGAGGGCTCCGGCGACCTCTACGCCAGGATCAAAGTCCTGATGCCCGGCAAGTTGGAGGGCCGGCAGCAGCAGGCAGCGGAGGAGTTCCTCCGCCAGATTATCCAGCCGAATCCAAGGAACAAGGTTTGATCCACGGTAACGGGCCTCGAGCCCACTAAGAGAACTCAATGAACCTCGATCGATTTACCCAGAAGGCCCAAGAGTCCATCGTCAATGCCCAGCGTCTGGCCGAAGAGCTTCAGAGTCCCGTTCTGGACTCGGAGCATCTGCTTTCCGCGCTCGTCGAGCCCGAGGACGGAATACCCGCGGAGACGCTACGGCGCCTCGGTGTGGACATGCCCGCCTTCCGTGGCGAGCTGGCGGCCGCGCTCGGCAAGCGAGCCCGGATCCAGGGCGGCTCTCTGAGTGCGGATCCGCGCGTTAAGAATGCGATCGAGCACGCCTCCAACGAGGCCAGGCGGCTCAAGGACGAGTACGTCTCCACGGAGCATCTGCTCCTTGCCATCGCCGAGGGCGGCGGCGAGGCTCAAGCGATCCTGGATCGCCACGGCGCCAACAAAGAGGCGATCCTCGGCGCGCTCACGAGCGTTCGGGGCGGCCAGCGTGTGATCAGTCCGAATCCCGAATCCACGTACGCGGCCCTGGAAAAGTACGGCCGCGACCTCACCGCGGAGGCGCGAGCCGGCAAGCTTGACCCGGTCATCGGCCGGGACGAAGAGATCCGCCGAGTCATCCAGGTCCTGAGCCGCCGCACCAAGAACAACCCCGTGCTGATCGGCGAGCCAGGCGTCGGCAAGACGGCCGTCGTCGAGGGCTTGGCCCAGCGCATCGTGCGCGGCGACGTGCCGGAGACGCTCAAGGACAAGAAGGTCATCAGCCTGGATCTAGGCGCGCTGATCGCCGGGGCCAAGTTCCGCGGCGAGTTCGAGGAGCGCCTCAAGGCCGTCCTGAAGGAAGTCAAGGACGCGCAGGGCCAGGTGATCCTGTTCATCGACGAGCTGCACACCGTGGTAGGAGCCGGCGCGGCCGAAGGCGCGATGGACGCATCCAACCTGCTCAAGCCGATGCTGGCGCGAGGCGAACTGCACACGATCGGCGCCACGACGCTCGACGAATACCGCAAATACATAGAGAAGGACGCAGCACTGGAGCGGCGCTTCCAACCCGTGCTGGTGGACGAGCCCACGGTCGAGGAGACGATCTCGATCCTGCGCGGCCTGCGCGAGAAGTACGAGGTCCACCACGGCGTCCGTATCACGGACTCGGCGCTGGTGGCGGCCGCCACCCTGGCGAATCGCTACATAAGCGACCGCTTCCTGCCGGACAAGGCCATCGACCTCATGGACGAGGCCGCCAGCCGTATGCGGATGGAGATCGATTCGATGCCGGTGGAGCTCGACGAGCTCGAGCGCCGCCGAATCCAGCTTGAAATCGAGCGCGAGGCGCTGCGCAAGGAGACCGACGACGCCTCGAAGGCGCGCCTGGAGATCCTCGAGCGCGAACTCGCGGAGACCGGCGAGGCCGCCGGCGCGATGAAGACCCGCTGGGCCTCCGAGAAGGACGCCATCTCGAAGGTCCGGGCGACCAAGGCCGAAATCGAGGCACTTCAGGTTCGAATCGAGCAGGCCGAGCGCGAGACCGACTACGGTACCGCCGCCCAGCTCAAGTACGGCCGGCTGCCCGAACTGCAGACGCTGCAGAAGCAGCAAGAGGCCGGCATCGCCGCTCTCTCAGGCCCCAACCGGCTGCTCAAAGAAGAAGTCACGGCGGACGACATCGCGGAGATCGTGGCCGCCTGGACGGGCGTGCCGGTGACCCGGCTGCTCGAAGGCGAGTCGTCCAAGCTCGTCCACATGGAAGACCGGCTGCATCAGCGCGTGGTCGGCCAGGAGGAAGCGATCCAGGCAGTGTCGGACGCCGTCCGGCGCGCCCGCTCCGGGCTCAAGGATCCCAGGCGGCCGATCGGCTCGTTCCTGTTCCTCGGCCCAACCGGCGTCGGCAAGACCGAGCTGGCGCGGGCGCTGGCCGAGTTCCTGTTCGACGACGACTCGGCCATGGTCCGGCTGGACATGAGCGAGTACATGGAGAAGTTTTCCGTCTCGCGGCTGGTGGGCGCGCCTCCCGGATACGTCGGCTACGAAGAAGGAGGCCAGCTGACCGAAGCCGTTCGACGACGCCCTTATCAGGTCGTCCTGCTCGACGAAATCGAAAAGGCGCATCCGGACGTCTTCAACATCCTGCTGGCCGTGCTCGACGACGGGCGGCTGACCGACGGCCAGGGCCGCACGGTCGACTTCCGCAACACCGTCCTGATCATGACGAGCAACGTCGGTTCGCAGTACATCTCCGGCTTCCAGGAACGCGGCGACGAGGGCGACACGAAGGCCTACGACGCCATGAAGAAGCAGATCACCGAAGCTCTGCGCGTCCAATTCCGGCCGGAGTTCCTCAACCGCATCGATGAAGTCATCGTCTTCCACGCGCTCAACGACGCGGACCTCGCCGCCATCGTGGAACTTCTGGTCGCGGATCTTGCGCGCCGGCTGGCCGGCCAGGAGATCACGCTGGAACTGACTCCGGCGGCTCGGGCGCTGATCGTGCGCGAAGGCACGGATCCGGCTTACGGGGCGCGGCCGTTGAAGCGAACCATTCAGCGTCTTGTGGAAAACCCGCTGGCGCGGGCACTACTGCAGGGAGAGTTCAAGCCTGGAACCACCGTAGTCGGAGATGCCGACGCCATGGGCGGCGTGCTGGTGTTCACGTCCGGCGGTGCGACAGTGGTCACTGACGCCGGCCAACGCCGCGATGCGCGAGGGCGTGGCGACGGGGAACCGGTCGGCGCGGGCACCGGTGGCGGCTCCGGCTCGCCGATAGACGTGGCCGTGGACCGAATCTGGACGCCGGGGAGTGGCACGAAGAAGGACCCGAAGAGGATCAACTAGGGCGTCCACGACACTCAAAGCCGCTGGACTGTCCGCCGGGACATCCTCCGCCGCGGGCCCGCCGCGTCAGCCGCGCACGATGACCAGGGCACCCCCGTACACCAGCATGACGGCTGCGAACGTGGCGACATAGATAACCGCGGCGGCTGCGAGCCCGCGGCGGCCGGTGAACCCCAGTTTCAAGAGTCGGTTCAAGGTCAGATAGGCGACCCCAGTCACCCCGAAATCGATGACCAGAGCGCCGACGAGGGCAAGCGGCACAAGGCCGCTGCCGTGGGTCGGGAGGCTAATCACCCGGAAGAGCGATAGGAAAGGGATCATCCAGATGAGATTCGCCGCAGTGACCACCGGGCTCCGGCCGGCACTGGCCTTCGCTCGTTGCAGGATCGCCTCCGCCATGGATTCGCCGGTCGTCAGCGACCGCCCATCTACAAAGACATCGCATCTGACCGAACGCCCAGCCCCGAGAATCTCAGCATAGACCACGATCTCATGACCTTCGATGGGCCACGGAACAGAGGCCGTCGTACTTTGGGCTCGTGGCATCGGGCAGTAGAGCACGGTCTGGCCGTCGATCTTGCCTTCGATGTCTCGCGTAACCGGTTCAGCCGCCAGAGTGAGAGCCAGCCAGCCCGTCGGACCTGGGACGGGCCAGACTCCGAACCTGGTCTTGCCGTCAGCCCAGGGCGGCGCGCTGGTTGCGACCCTCCAGTCCGGCGGCAACATCGTCATGGATCGCTCCCCATTCACTAGCTCGGCGAGGCTCCCAGGCTAGCATCCGGGAGGAGTGGCCATCCCGGGTCTCGCCCCACTTCTCACCTGCATTGCGCATCCACTCACCACAGACATCTCGCCTAACTTTCCCCTGGCGAAAGCTAGTACAGCAAATGGGGTGGAATTGGCAATCTCGCGGCGCCCACTGCGCTTGGCCACGCTCGGCGCGCTGTCCAGAACGGCAGGCTGAGCAACTTCAGGGCTCGGGATCGCGCCTAACTTCCACCACAGCGAAGTTTGACCAGATAGCGACAGGAAGATGGTCGCGGCGCCGGGCGGCGCGTGGCCTTGGGGCTCGGCGCCGGTGCCGCGCCCGCCCACGCCCCTGCCGCGCTTCTCCAGGACCGGCGCCACTCCCCTTTACCCACCTGCACTAGCATCCCCGTATGAGATTCGAGCTGGTCCGCGAACGGGCGACGGCGATCCCGCGAAATCTGCCGCAGGCGCCGGCGATCCTGACGCCGGTCCGGATCGACTCGCCGGAGACGTTCGTCACGATGGACCCGAGCCGGCGCGGCCGGCCGGCCGCGGTGCTGGTGCTGCTCTTCCCCGACGACGAGGGCCAGGCTCGCGTCCTGCTCACGGCCCGAGCGCCTCACGGGATCGGGCACGCAGGTGAGATCAGCTTCCCGGGCGGATCGGCCGAGGCGGGCGACGCCGATCCGGTCGACACCGCCCTGCGAGAGTCGGCCGAGGAAGTTGGCCTGGATCCCGAAGCCTGCGGCCTGCGCGTGACCGGCGGGCTGGAGGTTTTCGCCCTGACCGTTTCGGGGTTCCGGATCACTCCGGTCGTTGCCCTGGCGGATCGCCGGCCTGAGTGCCACCCCTCCCCCAGCGAGGTCGCCCGCATCATCGAAGCGCCCGTCGAAGCATTCCTGCCCGACGCGCCGGTCGAGCTGGAAGAACGAGTCATCCGCAAGCGCTTAATCCGCTACGGTGCCTATCCGGTCGAGGGCGAACGCATCTGGGGAGCCACCGCCCGAATGCTCGGCCAACTCGGCGCCCAGCTGGCAGCCACAGAGGAGGCCGAGCTCATCCTTAGGCCGACACGCGCGATCGATCGGACGCCCGACCCCGCGGCGGGTTGGTTGATCCGACAGGCCGCCGCGAACGATTTTCCGGCCATCCACGACTTCCTGGAAGCCATGGCCCCGGAACTCGCCCACGACCTTCCGCCTGCCGCGGAACTCTTGCTCGCGGAGACCAGCGGCCGTATTGCCGGCCTGGCCAGCTGGGCACCGTGGAGCCGGCCCCGTGGAGCCTCGGACCCGAGAGGCTTCGACGGCCTCGATCTCCCGGACCTGGACAGCACGGCCGAGTTGACGCTCCTCGCCGTCTCACCGCACCTCCGCGGCCGCGGCATCGGCGCCGGCCTGACGACGGCCGCGGCAGAAGCTGCCCGAGCCGCCGCATCCACGCGCCTCCTGGCCTGGACGGTCTCCGACTCGGACGTCCACCCCTCATCCATCTCCTCTCGGGCCTTCTTCCGGAGACAACGATTCGTGGACCTGGCAGTCGATCGACGGATTCAGGCCCGAGGTGAGGACCGCCTGCTGCTATCGCGACCGCTTTAGTCAGGCAAACGACATACATCCGGCGTCGACGGCGATATCTTGTGCCGAAGCCCGGCTCACCAAGGCGTCGAGCGGGCTCTCGGGAGGAGAAACCTTGGACTTCCTTATGCGCAAAATGACCGGCATCGAAGGCCCAATTGCCAACGGCGTCCCGAGCGACGCTCTCATCGCCGGAATTGCGGATACCGGCACCACGATCAGCTCACCGAAATACGGACCGGACGCTCCCGTCTACACGCTGACGCTGCAGGTTACGCCGGTTGGCGGCGCAGGCGAGCCGTACCAGGTCGAGGTCAAGTCGGCCATACCGCGTCTCTACATCCCGATGGTCATGCCGGGCGCCCGCGTCGGCGTAATGGTGGATCCGGCCAACCCGATGCACGTTTCGCCGGACTTCAACCGGATCGCTCCCGCCGGAGCCGGTGGCTACGGCGCCCCGGGCGGCCAGCAGGCAGTGAACATGACCGCCGCACCCGGCGGTTTCAACATGAACTTCGATGCCAGCGGCCGGCCGGCCGACGGTCAAGTTGCCGCGGTGACAACGGGCGTACTCAGCGGCGAGGTCAAGACCATCCGGGGCAGCGCCGACCAGCTCCTGGCCTCGGGCACGCGCGGCACGGCCACCATCACGACGGCGATGCCGCTCGGCAAGACCGTCAAGGACATCAACCCCAACGCGGATCCGTCCCGCCTCAACGACCCGATGTGGATTTTCACCGTCGAGTGCGAAGTCCCGGGCCAGGGCCGGTTCCCGGCCGTCTTCGGCCATCGCGTCCCGATCGCGAAGCTGGCCTACGTCGCCCCAGGCGCAAAGCTGATAATCGCGGTCAACCTGGCCAACAGAAACCAGGAAGTCGCCATCGACTGGGACCAGTCGCCGGTCGGCTGAGCAGATCCGGCCGAACACAGGGGGAGCCCGATGACCATGCACTTGCGCGCAAGTCGGAGAACGACCTCGATCGAGCGAGGCCGGGGCGGCCGCGCTCTCGTCGGGCCGCTTCTCACGGCCATCGGGCTCAGCCTCCTCGGTTTCGTGCTCGTCGGCGTCTCCGGCGGCCAACCGGCCGCGGCTGCGGATCCGACAACCGCGCCATTCGTATTGGGCAAGCACGTCTACGACAACGGCCGCGTCCTCTCGTCCGCCTCGGCGGCAAACGCCGAGGCTCTCGCCGCCCACGTTGAAGCGCAGGGCGGCGGGCGAGTCGTCATCTACACGGCCGCAGATTCCTTCAGCATCCCGAGCACGCTCGCCCAGGATTGGGACGTTGACGGCCTTCTCATGACCGCCGACAGCAGTTCCGGGTCTCTGGCCATCGGTCACACGCTCAAGCGCAGACTCAACGCCGACCAGTTCGAGGTGATCGATGGCAATTCGAGCCCCGGGCCACCCACAACTGAAAGTTGGATCCTCAGCACGCTGGCTCGCGCCGATGGCCTTCTGAGCGGTACGCACGTCTTCGACGGAGCCGGCGCGCTGGACGCCAACGGCAAGCAGCAAGCCGAGACCACCGCGATCAATCTCGGCAATCAACTCGGCGTAAGGGTCTATGTGGACATCGCGATCGGCGGCTCGGATCCCTCGGCCGACGCGTTCTTCAACGGCGCCCATCTCTCCACAGATTTCACTGCCCGGACGCTGATCATTGCCCTGGCTGTGTCGGATCACAGGATCGGCGGATTCATCGACTCGACAACGGACATCTGGGGCAGCTACGACCTGAGCTCCCCCTGGAGCTCGAGCAGATCCATAGAGAACGAGGTCGCCACCAACGGCGATGACCAGGCCGCAATCCTGGCTGCGATCAACGCCGTACAGAAGCCGCCGTTGATCCCGTTGGATGCGATCCCGTGGATCGTCTTCGTCGTGGTGGTCGTGGTGTTCTCCGTCACGGCGCCCTTCCTTTGGGGGCCGTGGCTGATAAGGAAGCTCAGTGGCGTTAGCGGCCCAATCAAGGGTGGCATCGCCAGCGACGCCTTCATCGAGAGCATTGCGGACACCGGAGTGACTGTGACGATGCCGTCGGTCGGCCCGGACGCACCGGACTACAAGTTCACGCTCCAGGTGACCCCGATCGCCGGCGGCGCGCCGTACCAGGTCGTGACCAAGGCCCTGGTTCCGCGGCTCTACGTCCCGATGGTGGTGCCGGGAGCGCGAGTCGGCGTCCTGATCGATCCCACCGATCCGCAGCGGGTCTCGATCGACTTTTCGCGCATCAATCAGGCGTCGCTCGGCGGCTACGGCAGCAGCAGAATCGAGGCGATATCGCCGGGCGGAATCAATATGTCGTTCGACGCGAGCGGTCAACCCGATGGCAGCGACGTTGCGGCACTGCTGGGCGGCGTCCGAAACGGCACCGTCAATCAAATCAAGGGCAGCGCGGCTCACCTCCTGGCCACCGGAACGCACGGCACCGCAGTGATCACCACGGCCATGCCCCTCGGCAAGACCGTCCGCGACATCAACCCCGAGGCCGAGGCAGCGCACCTCAACGACCCGATGTGGCTCTTCACCGTCGAGGTCAGCCTGGCCGGCCAGACGCCGTTCCCAGCCGTCTTCGGGCACATGGTCCCTGTGGATAAGCTCGTGACGGTGGGCCCGGGCGTGAAGCTGGCGGTAGCAGTGGACCCGGACAACAGGAACCAGGCCGTGGCCATCGATTGGGCGAAGTCGCCCATCGTTTGACGGCACCTCCGGCGCGCGAGACCTATCTGTTTCGACAGGTGGCGAAAGTCGCACCGCCGCTGGACGACCGGCCGCGAGGCGTCAAGCTGTCGGCCTGCCGGTGCCGCCGGACCCGGCCCATTGAGGAGTCGCTGCCTTGGATTCGCTGGCCATCATTGCCCTGACGGTGGGCCTGCCACTCGTGATAGTGATCGGGGCATTCTGGTACATGCGCGGTGACACCGCCACAATCAAAGACGGGATCCAGGCGGACGCCATCGTCGAGAGCCTGGCCGAGACCGGCACCACGATCTCAACGCCATCGCTCGGGCCCGACACACCGGTCTTCGATTTTGGGCTCCTGGTTTCACCTCCCGGCGGCGCGCCCTATCGCACCTCCACCAAGCATGCCGTGCCACGCCTCTACGTACCGCTGGTGATGCCCGGGGCGAGGATCGGGGTGATGATCGATTCCAAGAAGCCGTTGCGTGTTGTGCCCGACTGGAGTCGGCCGCAGGGCTCGGGGGCGACGCCGGGCGGGGGCGCCATGGCGGGCGCAGCCGGACCGGACCGGGCAAGCGCGCCCGGCGCTGGCGCCGTAACGATGTCCTTCGACGGTGCCCCAACAGCGGACGGCAGCCTATCCGCCGCAGCCGCGCCTGGTTCCATTCCGGGGGCCACACCCACGCTCTCTTTCGACGCCGCCGGGAACCCGACAGCGGGTGGAGTCGAGTCTCTGGTTGGAGCCGTCCGCAGCGGAGCGGTCCCAACCATCAAGGGCAGCTACGAAACGATCATTGCCACCGGCACGCGCGGCACGGCCGTCATAACCACAGCCATGCCCTTCGGCAAGACCGCCGGTCAGCTCAATCCGGCGGTCAACCCGGCCCGCTTCAACTTCCCCGTCTGGGTCTTCACCATAGAGGTGACTCTGGCCGGCCAAGGGCCATTTCCGGCCGTCTTTGGGCATTTCGTTCCGCCGGAGAAGCTGAGCCTGCTGGGCCCAGATGTGAAACTTGCCGTCGCCGTTGATCCAAGGAACCAGTATCAGGATGTCGCGATCGTCTGGGACCAGTCGCCGATAGCAGGCTGAGACGCCGCCCTACCAGGGTTCCTCTTCTGGGGATAGGTGGTTCGGCGGCGCCTGGACCGGCTTCGGCGCCAGGTTACCGTCGGCCGCCCGGGGCGGCTCTGCAGGCTCGGCAACGAGATATGCGCCTACTGCGGAGACCGGCGCGAATTCGACGATGATCGCTCGCATCGGGGTCAACTCCGTCCAGGCCGCGTGAACCACATCCGCCGGCCAAACCACCGCGTCCCCGGCGGAGACTCGGGCACGATCGTCGCCAACCTGAACGAAACCACCGCCCTCAATCACGAGGAAGTAGGTCAGGTTGGGGTTCGAATGAGGTGCGATCGCCGCGTTCGCCTTGAGTGCCAGCTCCGATACGGCGCCACGCTCGTCTGCGTGAACAGAACTCGCATCGGCGCCCCGAGTGCCCACGGGGCCGTCGTGGCGCCGATGACCTACGCCGAAGCGACGTATCTCCATGCGTTCCGGGTGCACCTAGTCGGCGGCCGAAGTGGCTGAGGTTGCGGAGCTTGTCTGGAAGGTCGAGGTTGGCGGCATCGCTGTCGCCTCCCTGCGATTACTTGCGGCGGCGCTTGGGCTTGGCTGCTGCCTTGGCCCGGATCGTCTCCGACGGATGGGCGGTCTTGGAGCGCTGGAAGTAGCGCTGGCGGGCAAGACGTTCTTCATAGGCCTGGATGAGCGGCGGGAAGTGGATGAACCGGATCCAGATGAAGAGCGCGGCACCGCCGACCATCGTCGGCAGGACGAAGAGGAAATCGAAGCCGAAGACGGTGAACATCAGAAGGAGCGAGAAGACCCCGATCGAGGTCCACATCAGCCACTCGTTGAGATCCAGGAAGACCGAGTAGGCGTGCAGTCGCCGTCCCTGGAAGTTGTAGAAGAGGATGCTCACGATGAGAAGCGCCAGCGCCAGCTGCCAAGTCGGCGCCCAGAGACTATGGAAGTTGTAGTCGTCGAAGCCGGTAAGCAGCGTGCTGAGTTGATTCCACGGGCCGTTCACGCGGACCCTCCGAGTGTTCAGTCAAATAGCGGTCGTGTGACCTGGATAGACGCTCATCTACGACGCTGAGTCAGCAACGCTGTGTGCGCCTGCGATATTGCGTGTGGGGAGTATGCCATGATCGGGCGGTATACTCGCTCCATTCTGGTAACCAGGCGGCAAACGGGCCCCACGCGCCGCGGCCGGAGCGCGAAACAACGCATCCCGCAGGCCCTGGAGCCGGGTGTTCGGGCATTTGGGAGGTAACCAGGTGCGAGCCTTGCTCTCGGTCGCCAACCGGGAGGGACTGGTCCCGTTCGCGCGCGACTTGATCGCCCTGGGAGTCGAGGTGATCGCCACCGAAGGCACCCGCGACGCCCTGGCCGCCGAAGGCATCGAAGTTCGCTCCGTCGCCGAGTTGACCGGGTCCGAGGCAATCGCGGGCGGCCAGGTCAAGACGCTCCATCCCGCGATCTATGCCGGCATCCTGGCCCGTCGAGACAAACCCGAACAGCTGGCCGAGCTGGAAGCGCAGCAGATCGGGCTGATCGACATCGTTGCGGTCAACGTCAGCAGGTTTGCCCCTCAGGTCGGCGAACGACTCGTTCCGATCGACGAAGCCATCGAGATGATCGATATCGGCGGGGCTGCGCTTCTTGCCGCAGCGGCGCGCAACTACGCCGGCGTCGCGGCCGTGGCCAATCCCGCCCGCTACATCCAGGTAATCGCCGAGATCAAGCTCCGCGGCGGTGTCTCAGCCGAACTGCGGCAGAGACTGGCAGCCGAGGCCTACGGCCTGGTCGCCGCCTATCACGCCGAGATCGCCGCGTACCTGTCCAACCAGGCCGGCGAAACCTTCCCCGGTCGTCTGGCTCTGGTTCTGGAGAAGGTGGACGATCTCCGATACGGCGAAAACCCCCTCCAGCACGCCGCCTTCTACCGGGAGACAACCCATCGGGCGGGAACATTGGCCGACGCAACCCAGCTCCAGGGCACACGGCCGTCCTTCAACGACCTGCTGGACCTGGACGCGGCCTACGCCATCGCCGCCGACTTCACCGCTCCAACGGTGACGATCGTCAAGCACACGGATCCGGTCGGCCTGGCCTCGGCCGAGGAATTGGTCGAGGCCTGCCGCAAAGCCTTGGATACGGATTCAGTTTCCTGCTTCGGCGGCATCGTGGGAGTCAACGTTGAGCTGGACGGCGCCACGGCGCGAGAAATCGCCTCCAACTCGTACGAGGCGGTGGTTGCGCCCTCCTTCAGCCAGGCGGCCATCGGGATACTCGCCCAGAAGCCGCAGATCGCGCTTCTGGCGGTCCCGCCCAACCCGATCGCCGGTCCGCGCGACTACGGTATCGCCAATCTGGACTTCAAACGCATCGCCGGCGGGCTGCTGGTGGAGACCAAGGACGAGTTGGGGCTCGACAAGACACAGCTCCAGGTCGTTACCAAGCGGCGTCCGACGCTCGAGGAGCTGACCGACCTGCTCTTCGCCTGGCGCGCGGTCCGTCATGTGCGGTCCAATTCGATAATCCTGGCTCGCGGCGGGGCAACCGTGGGGATCGGGGCGGCTCAGGCGAGCCGGCAAGTGGCCGTAGAAATCGCTCTGCGGCGAGCCGGCGACAGGGCCAAGACGGCGGTCATGGCCAGCGACGCCTACTTCCCATTCCCGGACGGAATTCAGGCCGCGGCAGTGGCCGGTGTCACGGCGATCATCCAGCCCGGCGGCTCCATCCGCGACGCGATGGCAATTGAAGTCGCAGACCGCCACCACATGGCGATGGTCTTTACGGGGCGGCGGCACTTCCGGCACTGAGCGTGACGAGAGTGACCATCTGCAACATCAGCTCGGCAGTGATCCAACCGCCGGTCGCCTCCGAATTAGATGTGACAGCCGGTCGAGCCTGACGGATCGATCGGTCGGTCGGAGGAAGGGAGCCCGGTTTTCCGGGACGGTCCGGCCAGGCCGGATCAGGGGACGTGGCTGGCGACAGGTCGGAGGCCCATCAGGGAAGGGGCCTGTCGCCATGCTACTCATGAGGGGACGCGGCATGGCCGAGGGCGCAACCCAGAGTCGGCCACGGCCGGGACGTGATCGCCGGCCGGGTCGAGTGGCTGCTGGTCGAGCCCATCACCGGCTGGGTGGTATTCAACAGCGCGGGCTAAGCCGGAACCTCAGTCCAGGCGCCGGCGGCGGAATCCCAGTCGGCGACGGCGCGGACGGCCGACGCGCCCTCGATCGATTCCCGGCGCACGCGGGCCTGCTCGATCGATTCCGTCCAGCCGGGCGGGATGAGATCCGGCGCCAGATCCGACAGCGGGGCCAGGACAAAGAGACGGCGGCCGGCTTCCGGATGCGGAACCTCGAGCAGCCGCGTGGCCTTGGCCGGATCCGGCGACAGGCCGGCTTCGGGCCGCTCCACCGCCATCCGCTCATCGCCGAAGATCAGCACGTCCAGATCGAGCTCGCGCGGCCCATAACGGAACCGATCCTGACGGCCGAAAGAACGTTCGATCATCTTGAGAGCCAGGAGCAGGGCGATCGGCCCGGTGTTGGCGCCCGGGCCGGCAGGGACATCAAGACCGACGACGGCGTTGTGGAAGTCGGGCTGATCCGTGACTTCAACCGGGGCGGTCACGTAGAGCCGCGAAACGCCGGCAAGTGTCGCTCTAGGTAGCGCGGCCAGGGCATGGACGGCTGCGGTCAGTGTCCTTTGGGCATCGCCCACATTGGCCCCGAGACCGATATACGCCCGAACCGTCTTCATTGGCTCCATCCATGGCTGCCGCGATTGCCGCGCTCACCGCGCGCCCGGGCGGCGCGGCTAGACTCCGTTGGTGCGACCCGTGCTGGTACTCATTCTCCACGCCGAGGCGCCCGCCGATGCCGGGCCACTCGTCCGCGCGCTCGCCGACGCGCGACGCGACCTTGCCGAGAAGCAGCGTAACGCCTTCCTCGTTGCCGGCGCCGATCGGGTGGAAATCGTCGCGGGGCCCCCGGATGGATTGTCGTTTGGTGAGCGGCTCGTGGCCGAATGGCGCCGGCTCGGTTCGGCCTCGGCGGCGCCATTCCCGGCCTCGCCCCCGGCCCCGGCCCCTGCCGGCCTCATCGTCTTGGGCTCCGGCAGCATTCCACTCGCCACGGCAGCGGATCTAGGACGTTTCGTAGAAGTCGCCGCGGGGCCGGGCGGGCACGCCATCGCGAACAATCGCTATTCCGCGGACGTTGTGGCCATCTCGCGGGCCGCCGATCTGGCGGGGCTGCCGCCGCTCCCCGCCGACAACGCCCTTCCCCGCTGGCTTGAAGAACGTGCCGGCGTCATGGTCGCGGATCTCCGTTCGCGCTGGCGGCTGGGCGTCGATATCGACACGCCGGTGGATTTGATCGTGATGGGCGGAGCGACGGTCCTCTCGGGTGAGAGCCCGGCGAATGCCGTCGCCGACCGACTCACAGCGCTCTCAGGCGTACTGTCGAACCGTCGCGCCGAACTGCTGGTTGCCGGCCGTGTTTCGGCAGCAACGCTGTCGTGGCTGCAACGCGGTGTCGCCTGCCGCGTCCGGGCTCTCGTGGAGGAGCGCGGCCTGAAGGCGGCGTCGAGGCTGGCCCAAGGCGAGGGCGGCGGAATCACGGCGGGAAGCACTCTCCCACGCCCCCCGCACTCCATTCTCGGCGATCTCCTTGACCACGACGGACCTGAATCGCTGGCCGCCGCCGTGGCTCAACTGGCCGACGCGGCCGTAATCGACACTCGCGTACTGATGGCCCATCGATACGGCGCCGCCGAATCCGGCTGGCCCGCCGCAGAAGATCGGTTCGCCTCGGATCTGCTGCGGCCGGACGATATCGCCGACCCATGGCTTACAACCCTCACCCTCTCGGCGGCCTCCACCTCCGCCGACCACCCGATCATCTTGGGCGGCCACACGTTGGTAAACGGCGGACTCAGGCTGCTCGCACAGCGAGCTCGGGCCGGAAACCGATGACTCCCGATAACCTGCCCCCGCCGGCCAACATCCCGGCGACGCTACTGACCGCCCTGATCCGCGCCGAGATCGAAGCCTCACCGGACCGCCGGCTCACGTTCGCCCGCTACATGGAACTGGCTCTCAACGAGTCGCGGCTCGGATACTACCGCCAGCCCGCCGACCGCCCCACCGACGCCGGCGACTTCCTGACCGCCCCGGAGACGCACCCGATCTTCGGCTGGACTATCGCCCGGCGGATCGAGGCTATGTGGGAAAAGCTCGGCCGGCCCATGCCGTTCCGCCTCATCGAATTCGGTGCTGGGTCGGGAACGCTCGGGCTTTCCATCCTGGATGGCCTCCGACGTCATGGACAGACCGATTTGCTGGAGGCAGTCCGGTACACGCCGGTCGAGTCGAACGATTACCGGCAAGCCGATCTTCTGGGCCGGTTCGAGAAGGCCGGGCTGGCCAACCTCCTCCTGCCGGCCGGCCCGAGCAATGGGGCCGGCATCGTGCTCGCCAACGAGTACCTCGACGCCCTGCCCGTCCATCGAGTCATCGTGCAGGGCGGGGAGTTGCTCGAGCTGTACGTCGTCTGGCGGAAAGAAACCGGTGGTGGCTTCGCCGAGATGATGGGCGCCCCGTCCACTCCAGACCTCGCCGCGCGCTTCACCGCCGACGGCGTCGTGCTGTCGGAGGGCCAGGTCGCGGAGATCTGCCTGTGCCTCGACGCATGGCTCCGGGAAGTGGCCACCCAACTGACCCGCGGGTTCCTATTGGCAATCGACTACGGCTTCGAGGCCGCGGAACTATACGGCCCGCGCCACTTCGCCGGCACGTTGCTCGGTTATCGCGAGCACCGCGTGGAAGTGGACCTTTTCGCGACGCCGGGCGAGACGGATCTCACCGCCCACGTCGACTTCACGGCCGTGACCCAGGCGGCCGCGGTTCTGGGCTTTCGGCCCGTCTCCCTGACCACTCAGTCGGAGTTCCTCGTGGCCGCGGACCTCGAAGCGGAACTGCAAGCACTACAAACCTCGCCGGATCTGACCCTCGCCGACTACACGCGGGCCCGTTCCGCGATCATCCGGCTGCTGGATCCTCGCCATTTGGGTGGGTTCCGGGTGCTGACCCTGGAACGCGGCTGAGTTGCCGCAGCGGCGCCACCCGAGCGCCACCCCAGCGCCAATGCCTCCAATAAGCAACTTCCCGTATTGCGAACTTCGAGTGAAAACCGGCACTCTGCGCGCGGAGCCGGGGGGAACCGCGACTTGGGGGTCGGTAGGCCTAACGGCCGATCGGCCCCTGGACGCTCCGCTCCAAACGATTTCGATACACCCGTGTGTGACCGCCGGTTCTACCCCATCGGCGGCCTGGCCTGGATCGCGGGCGGCGCGTTACCCTCGAGTCGCCCGCGGACCGGCCCTCGTTGCGGTCCCCACTACGCGACCTTGCCCCACGGAGTGCGACCGGCTGCCCTCCGGCGGCGGCCATGCTATGGCCCCCCTGCTAGACTTTGCTCTGGAACGCCAGGGATCGGGCATTGAACCCGGCCCAGCGACCGCCTGAGTGAACCTTCGCGCCCCGACGTCTGCGGAGGCCCCGCCGCTGACAACGGGCCTGCTGGAGAACTGATGACCGGCCTCTGGTACGTAGTCGGACTGGCCTTCGGAGCGGTGTCGTTCGTTTTTGGAACGATCGCCTTGGCCTGGCTGCTATCTCACCGTAACCGTGGCGACCGCCACAAGGGCATGCCGTATGAGAGCGGCATTGACACGTACGGCGATACCTGGGGCCGCGCCGGGATCTCTTTCTATGTATACGCGCTCCTGTTCGTCGCCTTCGACGTCGAGGTGGTCTTCCTCTACCTGTGGGCCATCGTCTTCCGAGATCTCATGGTTGGAGGTCTGATCAGCATGGGCACCTTCGTGGGCGTCCTGCTGCTCGGCCTGGCCTACGCCTGGCGGAAGGGAGTCCTGACTTGGCAGTAGGCGACAAGCCGGCGCGGAGCAAGAAGCCGGCCGGGCTCGAGCGTGTCGCGCCCACGGGTTCGAGCGAGCTTGTGAACCCGCTCGTCGTTCCGAACACGTTCTGGCAGTCGGCCAATCCGCTGGCCTACGACGGCGGCCGGGAAAGCGAAATCACCCACCTCCGCGAGTACGGCCTGACGGATGCCGGCCGCAACGACGCCGCCCGCTGGGGAGCCGCCCAGGTAATTCCAGCCCGAGCCGACGAGATCCTCGATCTGATCCGGACCAACAGCCTCTGGCCGCTCCTCTCGGGGCTGGCCTGCTGCTCGTTCGAGATGATGTCCGCCGCCACCAGCAAGAACGACATGGACCGTTGGGGCATGTTCCCGTTCCGAGCCTCGCCTCGCCAGGCAGACGTCCTGATCGTGGCCGGAACGCTGACGACGAAGATGTCCGGACCTCTCATCCGCCTCTGGGAGCAGATGCCGGAACCCAAGTGGTGTGTCGCGCTGGGCGACTGCACCGTCTCGGGCGGTCGATACAAGCGCAGCTATTCGGTCGTTCAGGGAATTGACCGGGTAATGCCGGTGGACGTTTACATTCCCGGTTGCCCGCCGCGGCCGGAAGGCCTGATCTACGGAATGATGCAACTCGGCCAGCTCGTCAAGGACCGCCGCGGCAAGTGGGCCGAGCGCGAAATCGGGCCGACCGTCCCGGACGACATCTAGCCGATGGACAAGACGCTCAAGCCTCGACTCGAAGCCCGTGTCGGCGAGCACCTCTTGGGGCCCATCTACCAGCGCCAGGACGAGACGGAGATTCGCGTCGCGCCCGGCAACGTGCCGGCCGTGCTGACAATGCTCCATGACGCCGTCGATCTGCGGTTTGAGATCCTGGCCGACCTGTGCGGCGTCGATACCGGCACCACGCTACAGGTCGTCTATCACCTGTGGAGCCCGATGACCTCGGATTGGCTGCGCGTGATCGCAGTCGGCATATCCCGCGACGACCCGCGTGCGCCCTCGGCCACTTTCCTGTGGACAGGCGCCGAGTGGCTGGAACGCGAAGCCTACGACATGTTCGGCATCATCTTCGAAGGCAACCGGGACCTGCGGCGCATCTTCATGCCGCCCGACTACACCAGCTTCCCGCTTCGCAAGGACTTCCTCCTGCCCGACGACGCGTCTCGGTCTACCGGCGCCGGCATCCGGCATGTGGAGATCGGTCACACTCCGGCCAACCTGGCCGACGATAAATCCGCCGGCATCCGCCGCGCCCCGGTGAGCTGAGGATAGAGATGCCACCCCGCCAGCCCGCCCCCAGCACTTCGAAGCCACGCGCGTCGGCGAAGGCCGACGCGACGACGCCCGCCAAGGCCCCGACAAAGGCCGCTCTCGCCCGGGCCGCCAAGGCCTCAGCCGCAGCCGCAGCCCACGCCGCCGCGGATGTCGCCGCCCGCGAATACACCTCCGGCGACGATCCTCGCATCACGCTCGAGCGCCAGATCGGCCACCTCTACGAACCGATCCCGCCGTACCCGATGCGAACGGAGCGAGAGAGCGAGTTTTACACCCTCGGCGACGGCGAGATGTTCCTCAACGTCGGACCGCACCACCCGGCCACGCACGGCGTCCTGCGCCTCGTCCTGAAGCTCTCCGGAGAGCAAGTTGTTGACGTGGACCCGGTTCTGGGCTACCTCCACCGCGGCGTCGAAAAGATCTGCGAGAACTCGGACTACTACCACGTCATCGACCAGGTAGACCCGCTCGAGTACATCAGCTCACTCTTCCAGGAGTGGTCGGCCGTCCTGTCCTTCGAGAAGCTCTTGGATGTCCAGGTGCCGCGCCGCGCCGAGTACATCCGGGTCCTGTCGGCCGAGCTACTGCGCATCGCGAGCCACACGCTCTACATGGGCTTCCTCGCGCTGGACCTTGGCGGCCTGACGCCGATCCTGTACGGCTTCATCGAGCGCGACGAAATCGTGGAGATGCTCGCCGCCCTTACCGGGGCGCGGATGCTCTTCAACTACTACCGCATCGGCGGCGTGAACGGCGATCTGAACCACGAATTCATGAGCCGCCTTGGCGACTGGATGACGCGGGCCGCGAAGCAAACCGACGCAAACATCGGGCTTCTCAACGAGAACGAGATCTTCGTGCGCCGGACGCGCGGGGTCGGTGTCATGAGCCGCGAGATGGCGCTCCGATACGGAGTGACCGGCGGGGACCTGCGCGCTGCCGGCGTGCCGTTCGACGTCCGCCGGGCCCATCCGTACAGCGTTTATCCGGAACTGGACTTCAACGTCCCAACCCGAGACGAAGGCGACGCCCTGGCTCGCTACCTGATCCGCGTCGACGAAATCCGCGAGAGCATCAAGATCATCGACCAGTGCCTCCACAACATGCCCGACGGCCCGATCATGGCCAGAGTGCCGCGCCTCATCCGGCCGCGGCCGGGCCGAGCCTGGGGAGCAGTGGAAGGACCGCGCGGCCTGATGGGCGTCTACGCCATCAGCGACGGCTCCGACCAACCGTTCCGTTTCCGCATCCACGACCCCAGCTTCGTCAACCTCCAGACCTTGCAGGCGATGCTGCCGGGCAACCTGCTGGCGGACACGATGGCCATCGTCGCCTCGCTTGACCCGGTCATGGGCGGGGTGGACAAATGACCGCGCGAGCCGGTATCGAATCGGCGATAAGCCTGCCGACCCGAATCTGGACGCGCCTGACGGTACGCCAGCGCCTGGGCCTGATATTCGCCCCGGGCGCGGTCTTCGGCGGGCTGATCACGGTGATTGCACTGGCCCTCTTCGGCCCTGCGATCGTGGACTTTCTGAGCGTCAACAACGGCATCCCGCGATTCTTCGCGGCCGTGACCGCGATCCTGATGATGACCGTCCCGACGGCCTTCGTGATCATCTACCTGGAGCTCAAGGTCATCGCCCGCATGAACCTGCGCGTCGGCCCGAACAGGGTCGGCCCGTGGGGCTCGGCGATGAGCGTCATCCACGGCTTCAAGGTCCTCGCCAAAGAGGACTTCGCGCCCACCGGCGCGGACGTGACCGTCTTCACCCTGGCTCCGGTCGTGACCTACATGGCCAGCATCATGACCCTGCTGGTAATCCCGTTCGCGCCCGGGCTCGTGGGCCAGGACCTCAACATCGGCCTGCTCTACTTCTTCGCCATGGGCGGCCTCACCGTCGTGGGACTGCTGATGGCCGGCTGGTCGAGCTTCAACAAGTACTCGCTCCTGGGCGGTCTCCGCTCGGCGGCCCAGATGATCAGCTACGAGATCCCGCTCACGCTTTCGGTCGTGGGTGTGATCATCCTGGCCAAGACTATGAGTCTGAACGGCATCGTGAACGCACAGTCGGGCTCTCTGTTCGACTGGTTCGTTTTCAAGCAGCCGCTTGCGGCCCTGATCTTCTTCATCGCCGCCACCGCAGAGGCCAACCGGACCCCGTTCGACCTGACGGAGGCAGACTCGGAGATCGTCGCCGGCTTCGCGACCGAGTATTCCGGCATGCGCTTCGGCTTCTTCTTCTTCGCCGAATACGTGAACGTCTTCATCATGTCGGCGCTGATAGCCACGACCTTCTTCGGCGGTTGGAATGCGCCGTTCAACTGGCCGTGGACGGTCACCCTGAACGCCTTCCAGCCGTTCTCCTACGGCCTGATCGGCTGGACGGCGATCGTGATTACGGTCGCGTTCGTGGGCACAGAGGCCCTGGCCGTCCTGGTGCGCCTCGTCGGCGGCAAGACCTGGGACATGACCAGCACCTTCGTCATGGGCATGGCGATCAACGTCCTGCTCGTGATCGGCCTGCTCGGCTTCCTGGGCTTCATCGCCTTCGATGTCGTCCGCGGCCTCACCTGGTTCATGCTCAAGACCTACGGCTTCGTGCTCGTCTTCGTGTGGATGCGAGCCACCCTTCCTAGAGTACGCGTCGACCAGCTGATGGGCTTCGCCTGGAAGTGGCTCCTCCCCGCCGCTCTTCTCAACCTGTTTGTGACGGCAACAGCCGTCGTCCTGACCAATTCACGGTGACCGCCCGATGAGCTTCGTCCCAGGCCTCGGAATCGCAAAGGGCATGGCCCTGACCATGCGCCGCTTCTTCGCGCCCAAGGCCACGATCCAATACCCAGAAACCACCGCCGATGTGGCAGTCCGCTTCCGCGGCCGGCTCCAGCTCCTGTACGACGAGCTGGGCAATCTGAAGTGCGAGACATGCTTCCAATGCGCTCAGGCCTGCCCGGTCGAATGCATCGACATGGGCGGCTTCGACACGAAGGGCCGCTTCCACGTCCATTGGGGCGCCCCGGAGATGTACGCCGAGAGACGCGAGGAATCCGCCCTGCGCCGCTCCGGCCGGCCCGTACCGGACCCGGTATATACGCACTTCCCGGCAATCGACCTCGCCCCGGTCGACGCGCTGATGGAAAAGTTCGACTACGACTCCAAGCAGATGATGCCGATCCTCGAAGGGATCCAGAAGGCCTACGGCTTCCTCCCGGTCGCAGCGATCAAGCATCTCAGCCAGGTCTCCGGCGCCCCGTATGCCGTCATCTACGGCACGGCGACGTCCTATAAGCATCTTCGCTTCGAGAAGCCGGGCCACACGGTCGCCGTCTGCCTCTGCACGTCCTGCCTGCTCGCCGGCTCCAACCGCCTGCTCAAGACCCTCGCCAAAGAGTTCTCCACTGAGGTGGGCCGCAGGCCTGCGACCGGTGGCATCGCTCTGGAGCAGCTCCCGGTCCACGTCGGCGGCGCCAAGTCGCCCCTCGTCACGCTGGACGGCAAGACTGCCGCGGTGACGCTTTCCGGGGCCGCGGCCTGGGCCCGCACGATCTCCGGAAGGAACGTGGCATGACCTCGGCCAAGATCCTGGAGACGCCGGCCCGGTTTCCGCGGTTCCTTCTACCTGCCACTCCGCCGGCGAATCCTCTGGACCTGGATGCGGCCGTCTCGGCCGGAGCGTTTGCGGCGCTGAGGAACGCGGTTGAGGAGCTGAAGCCTGCCGGAGTCATCATCGCCCTGACCGAGTCTGGTATGCGCGGCCGCGGCAGTCGCGGCACTCCCATAGGCGAAAAGTGGCGCTCATGCGCCTCGGCGCCGGGAGACACACGCTACGTGATCGTCCACGCCTACCAGTCGGACCCGGCCGTCATGACTGAGCGCGTCCTCCTGGAGGCGAACCCCTACGCCGTGATCGAAGGGGCGGCCATCGCCGCCTTCGCCGTCGGCGCCCCGGAAGTCATCGTGGCCATTCGGGCCGAGGCCGTCGAGGCAATCAAGGCCGTCGAGGCGGCCATCGCCAGGGCAGAGGCCGCGGGCTACGTCGGCGAGAACGTGCTCGGCAGCGGAAATGAGATCAGGTTTTCGGTTCGGCCACTGCAGGGCTCGTACATGCTGGGCGAGGAGACGGTCCTGCTGAAGGGTCTCGAGGGCCAACGCGGCCAGCCAGAGCAGCAGCCTCCGTTCACGACCACGCGCGGCCTTTTCGGCAAACCAACGTTGATCCACAACCCCCAGATCTTCGCCGCCATCCCGACCATTTTGTCGGGCGGCGTCCCCGGCTTCCCGGAGACAGAGGCTCGCACCTTCGCCGGGACGGTCCTGGTCCAGGTCTCCGGCGCCATCGCCAAACCGGGCATTGCCGAGGTTCCATTTGGGGTCACGCTCCAGGAGATCCTGGACGTGGCGGGCGGCGTTCCCGCCCCGCACAAGCTCAAGGCCATTCTCGTCGGCGGTCCGTCGGGCGGCATCCTTCCGCCTGAAGCGCTGAGTATCGGCTTCGACCACGACTCATTGGATCAAGCCGGCGCCCATGTGGGATCCGGCTCGATCGTATTCGTGGATCAGCACGCCTGCGTCGTGGATCTGGCCGCGACACTGACGCGCTTCAGCGCGGATCAAGCCTGCGGCAAGACCATCCCGTGCCGGATCGGCCTGCGCCGTCTGGCCGAAATCGGCGCACGCATCTGCGAAGGCCAGCCTCGCGGCGACGAAATCGCGCGGCTGACAGACCTATCCGTCGACATCTCGGCGAGTGCTCTCTGCTTCCATGAGCGCCGCTCGCCACTCACCATGCTGAGCGTCGTCCGGTACTTCCGCGACGAACTCGATGCCCACATTCTTCGCAATACTTGCCCAGCCGGGATCTGCCAGCCGAAGGCGGAATCCCGAGCCGCGGCCGATTCCTGAGGCGTCCCATGCGACCAACCACCCGCCGCCCCAGCCCAGCCTCTCCTCCCTCGAGCGCGCCCGCGGACTGGACGCCAGTCGAAACGTCCGGCGGCGCGCCTGCGGTCCCGTCCGGCTTGACCGCCAATCCGATCGCACCGGCATCGGCAGCCATGACGGAATCACATCAGAGCGCCGCCGAGACGCTCCAGGCCATCAAGCCGGGCGAGAAACAGAAGGCCGTCTGGAACCAGCACGCCGGCCGAGTGGACGCCCGCCCCGACTCCAAGACGCCGTACGACACGGTCATTCCCTACGACGACTCACCGGCGGAACGCCTGATCACTTCCCAGGCGCCCCAGCGTCCCCTCTCGACGCCCACGTTCAACATCGAAGTGGACGGCCGCCAATTCCAGGGCACCGAAGGCCAGACCATCCTGGAGGTTTGCCGGGCCAACGGCATCGAGATCCCCACGCTCTGCTACGAGCCCAAACTCCCGGGCTTCGGGGCGTGCCGGATGTGCGTGGTCGAGGTTGAGGGCGAGGACCATCCGCCCATCTCCTGCTCCCGTACCGCAGAAGCGGGCATGGTCGTGCGGACCCAGACCGAGCAGCTCCGCCGCCTGCGCAAGACCAGTCTCGAGCTGATCTTCAGCGACCACAACGCCTACTGCCTCCCGCCCTGCCAGAACAAGTGCCCCAGCCATATTGATATTCCGGGCTTCCTCAAGGCCAATGCCGAGGGCCAGTTCCGCGAGTCGGCCCGCATCTTCAAGCGGACGATCCCCTTCCCATCCATCCTGGGCCGCGTCTGCCCCGCCCCCTGCGAGGACCACTGCCGACGCGACGAGGTGGACGAGGCGATCGCCATCCGCGACAGCCACCGCTACGCCGGCGACCAGGTGCTCAAGGCGCAGAAGGATGGCGTCGAGCCTCCGCTGCCGTTCGAGAAGTCGGCTCCCACCGGCAAGCGCGTCGCGGTGATCGGTTCCGGGCCCGCGGGAATGTCAGCTGCCTACTACCTCTTGCTCTCCGGCCACCAGGTGACGGTCTTTGAAAAAGACGAGGAGCCCGGCGGCATGCTCCGCTACGGGATCCCGGAGTACCGCCTGCCCAAGAAGGACGTCCTCGAACCCGAATACGAGGCGGTCTGGAAGCTCGGCGCCCGGCTTGTCTGCAATAAAGCCCTGGGTGTGGATTTCAGCCTGGACGACCTGAAAGAGCAGGGCTTCGACGCCACGATCGTCGCGATCGGCTGCTACGACACGAACAAGCTCGGCGTGCCAAATGAGACCGCTCAGGGCGTGATCGAAGGACTTGAATACCTCAAGATCGCAACGCTCGGCCTGCCATATCCCGGACACAAGAAGAGCCGCGTAGTGGTGGTCGGTGGCGGATTTACCGCGATGGACTGCTGGCGAACGTCGCTCCGGCAGGGCGCCAAAGAGGTGACTCTCGTCTACCGGCGCGACATGAAGGACATGCCGGCCTCGAGTGAGGTTCACGAGGCCCTCGAAGAGGGTGGCCGCGCGATCTTCCAAGCCGGGCCGACTCGCGTAATCGTGGACGAGAACAACAAGGTCACCGGCGTTGAATTCATCCGAATGCAGCCGGGCGCACCGGATGCTTCAGGGCGACGCCGACCGGAGCCCGCCCCCGGCACCGAGTTCGTAATCGAATGCGACCGCGTCCTGCTGGCAATCGGGCAAGGCCCGGCCCTTCCCTGGCTCGGCGGCGCCAACGCAGGAGTAGAAGCGGTCCGCAACCGCCTGAAGGCCGACGCCGTCACGTTCGAGACCGGCCGTCCCGGTGTCTTCGGCACAGGCGACGTCCGCATCGGTGCCGCAACCGTTGTCCAGGCCATCGCCGAGGGCCGCCGCTGCGCCTACGCCGTCGACGCGTTCCTCCGCGGCAACGATCTTTCCGAGCTGCGCAACCGCCAGGAGCTGGCGGAAGTTGAGCCGACCTTCCTCACCATCGTCCCGTTCACGGACGAGCCCAAAGAAGCGCGCCACCGCCTCAAGTCGCTGCCGGCCAAGGAGCGCTCGAAGAGCTACGTCGAGTACGAGATCCCGTACACGGCGGCAGATGTCATGGCTGAGTCCACGCGCTGTCTGCAATGCACGTGCGAGGCGCTGGGCAACTGCGACCTGCGCCGTCTCGGCATCGAGTACGGGACCACGCTCAAGACGCTGGAGCCCGGCAACGACCAGGGCGCCGGCTTCCGAAGCGTCACTGAGAACCGCTTCACCGGCGCTAACCACGACTACATCCGCGACGACAGCCACGCCTTCATCCTGCGCGAGCCGTCGCGCTGCATCGACTGCGGGCGTTGCGCCAACGTCTGCGCCGAGGTCGTCGGGGCGGCCTGCTACGACTTCATGCGCACCGGTTTCGACACGCTCGTGACGACGCCGCTGGACATGAGCCTGAACGACACGCCCTGCGTCTCCTGCGGCCGTTGTGCCGAAACGTGCCCCACCGGCGCGTTGATGCCAAAGCCACGCGTTCTGGAGAAGTACGACGTGGATGAAAGCCGCTGCATTTTGTGCGGAATCTGCGTGGACGCCTGCCCTTACGATGCGCTTCGAGGCGGTTCGGACAACGAGCTTGCCCACACGGACCGCGCCAACCCGGAGATCGACCTGATCGCTCTGGCCGCCGTAGATCGCGAGACCGAAGTGACCTACATTCAGCGTGAACGCGACTGGCTGGCCCACGCCATCGCCGAGGGCCGCCTCCTGGATCCCGCCGCCGGGCTGCCTGCTCTTCCGGCGTCACTCGCCGGATCGGCCGGTAACGGCCACGGCAGCGGAGAGAAATAGAGTGACCGCCATCGCGTTCCTGGCCGTCGCGCCGGCCCTGAGTCCAGCTGCCCGGGGACTCTCGAAGAAGGGACGAGCGGCATGCCCATAGGAGAGACGATCCCGTTCAGCGGGATCCCCTGGGACGACATCCTGTTCATCACTCTCGCGGCCACGCTGCTTGGGTCTGCATTGCTCGTCGTGACAATGCGCGACATCATCCGCTGCGGCCTGGCGCTCACGGTCTCCTTTGCATCTCTGGCGGGGATCTACGCGCTGCTGAGCAACCCACTGATCGCCGCCACTCAAGTGCTCGTCTACATCGGCGCAATCAGCGTCCTGATCCTCTTCGCAATCATGCTCACCGAGAAGAAGAACGCCCCCACTCGGCTGGTCTTCCAGACGCAGGCGGCCGTCGCAGCCGTCGCGGCCGGATTCATCGCCGTCGGGATCACCGTGGTGGTCCTCGCCACCAGTTGGGGCGCCACGGCCGGCCGGATCGCCACACACACCGCGGACGTGGCCCGGCTGCTCTTCCAGTCGTATGTGCTGCCGTTCGAGGTCGTCAGCGTGCTGCTGACCGCGGCCGTCATCGGCGCCATCTACCTGGCTCGCCGCGAGCCGGCCGGCGAGGAGGAGGACCGGTGAGCAATTCCCTCGATTCCTACCTCATTCTTTCGGGCCTGCTCTTTGCCATCGGCACCTTCGGCTTCCTGGCCCGGCGCAACGCGATCAGCATGCTGATGTCTATCGAGTTGATGATCAACGCCGTCAATCTGACGATCGTCGCCTTCGGCGCCTTCATCCCGCCGCTCAACAAGCACGCGGCGATCATCGCCCTGATCGTGATCGCCGTGGCCGCCGCGGAAGCGACAGTGGGCCTGGCGATCGTTATTGCCATCTTCCGCAACAAGAAGACACCGCTGGTCGACGAGTACGACGCGATGAGGGATTAGCCGATGACCTACCTCATCCCGCTCATCCCCCTCATCCCACTAGCCGGGTTCATCATCACCGGTCTGTTCGGGCGAAGCTTCCCGAAGAGCATCCACAACGTAGCCATCGGGGCCGTGGTTGCGTCCTGGGTCGTCTCCATGGTGATCGCGTTTGCCGCCCTGACCCACACCTTCGGCATCCCCGACACCGGCGCCGGCATCACGCTCTGGACCTGGATTCCGGCCAGCGGTTTCAGCGCCGACATGGGCTTCTTCGTGGACCCGCTGACGGCCTGCCTGCTGATCGTGGTGACGACCATCGGCATGCTCGTCCACTTCTATTCGATCGGCTACATGGCCCACGATCCCGGCCGCTGGCGCTTCTTCGCCTACCTGAACCTCTTCATGTTCTCGATGCTGATGCTCGTTCTGGCGGACAACCTGCTGCTGGTCTTCGCCGGCTGGGAGCTCGTCGGTCTGTGCAGCTACCTGCTTATCGGCTTCTGGTATCCCAAGCGCTCGGCCGCGCTCGCCGCCAAGAAGGCCTTCCTGGTCAACCGGGTCGGCGACATGGGTTTCGCGCTCGGCATCATGGCCATCTGGACGCAGACCGGAACGGTCAACTTGCGCGAGGTCTTCGATAAGATCGGCGCCGTCCCGCACGAGTGGCAGATCGCAATCGCTCTCCTGATCCTTTGCGGAGCGGTCGGCAAGAGCGCCCAGTTCCCGCTCCACGTCTGGCTGCCGGACGCGATGGAAGGCCCCACACCGGTCTCCGCGTTGATCCACGCCGCAACCATGGTCAACGCCGGCGTTTACCTCGTGGCTCGCTGTAACCCGATCTTCAGCCACGCGCCGGAAGTGATGGTGGTGGTGGCCGCGATCGGCATCTTTACCGCCATCCTCGCGGCCTCGATCGCCTTTACGCAGACTGATATCAAGCGCGTCCTGGCGTACTCGACCCTCTCCCAACTCGGCTACATGTTCGCCTCGCTGGGCGTAGGCGCCTGGACGGCGGCCATCTTCCACCTGATGAGCCACGGCTTCTTCAAGGGCCTGCTCTTCCTGGGTTCCGGCTCCGTCATCCATGCCGTGGACGGCGAGCAGGACATGCGCAAGATGGGCGGTCTGGCCCGCAAGATCCCCACCACCTACGTGACGATGCTCATCGGTTCCGTGGCCATTTCCGGCGTTCCTCCGCTGGCGGGCTTCTTCTCCAAGGACGAGATGCTCGGCGGCGCCTTCAAGAACGGCTTCCTGTGGGTCTGGTTCATCGGCTTCGTTGTGGCCGGCATGACGGCCTTCTACATGTTCCGGCTCATGGGCATGACCTTCTGGGGCCCGAGCCACGTCGACCCGGAAGTGGAACACCACATCCACGAGTCGCCCAAGTCGATGACCCGGCCGCTGATCCTGCTGGCCATTCCGGCCGTCTTCCTGGGCCTGGCGATCGGCTTCCCGCCCGAGGCGGGCCTGCTGCACACGTGGCTTGCGCCGGTCTTCCAGGGCAGCATCGAGGCCAGCGGCCGAAGCGAGGCCGCCTACAACTTCTTCGGCATCGACGGCGTTCTGGCGATCGTCACCACCGGGCTGGTGGCCATAGCCATCGCGGTGGCCTGGCGGCTCTTCGGCGTGAACATCCGCTGGTTCGGCATCCACGTTGCGCCGCGGCCGGATCGGGTCCGCGAATTGAGTGCCAGGCCGGGGCTGGCCGGGCTCTACCGCGGTTCATCGAACAAGTGGTGGTTCGACGAGATCAACAATCAACTTTTCGTGGTCTGGGGCGGCAAGCTCGCCGCCGCGTGCTTCTGGTTCGACCGGCGCGTCATCGACGGAACGGTCAACGGCATCGGCGCGGTAACAACGGACGCCGGCACCAGGCTGCGCCAGATCCAGACCGGCCGGGTTCAGAACTACGCCCTCGGTATCGCGATTGGGTTGATCGGGATGACCGTCCTCTACATCCTGATCGCGGTTCGGTAGGAGAGCGAAATGATGAGCCTGCCGATCCTGAGCATCATCACCGCCACGCCGCTCGTCGGCGCCCTGGTCGTTGCCGCAATACCGTCGAAATACCCGCAAGCAATCCGGCAGACGGCCCTGACCTTCGCGCTGGTGGCCTGGGTGATGTCGCTGGCGCTGCTGGCAGCCTTTGCCCTGGGGCCCGTCGGCTTCCAGTTCATCGAGGCCGCCAACTGGATCCCAACCTTCGGCATCCAATACAAGGTGGGCATCGACGGGCTGAGCGTTCTCATGGTCGTCCTCACCACAACGCTCACCTGGATTAGCATCCTGGCCAGCTTCGGGCCGATCAAGGACCGGGTGAAGGGCTACATGATCTGCTTCCTCATCCTCGAGGTCGGCATGATCGGCGTCTTCATCGCCCTGGACCTCTTCCTGTTCTACATCTTCTGGGAGATCGTCCTCGTCCCGATGTACCTGATCATCGGCATCTGGGGCGGCACCAATCGCATCTACGCCACGATGAAGTTCGTGCTGTACACGCTCGTCGGGTCCCTGTTGATGCTCGTCGCGATCCTGGCGACGGCGTTCAGCTACCAGGTGGCGCACGGCGGTTCGTGGGCCGGCGCCTTCGACTACCAGGGGCTGGTGGCGTTTGCCGGAGGCGGCGGCTTCGGCCAGAGCTTCCAGTTGCTCGCCTTCCTGGCACTCTTCCTGGCCTTCGCGATCAAGGTCCCCATGTTCCCGTTCCACACGTGGCTGCCGGACGCGCATACGGAAGCGCCGACAGCCGGTTCGGTGATCCTGGCCGGCGTCCTGCTCAAGCTCGGCGCCTACGGCCTGATCCGGTTTGCCGTGCCGCTTTACCCGCACGCGGCCCACACCTTCGCCGTGCCGATCATCGTCCTGAGCATCATCGCCATCGTCTACGGCGCGATCGTCTCGATCGTTCAGACGGACCTCAAACGCCTCGTGGCCTACAGTTCCGTCAGTCACATGGGCTTCGTGACCCTGGGCATCTTCGTCTTCAATGCCACTGCCTATCAGGGCGCGGTTTTCCAGATGATCAGCCACGGACTGATCACCGGCGGGCTCTTCCTCCTGGTCGGCGTGATCTACGAGCGCACCCACGACCGCACGATCGCCAAGATGGGCGGCGTTGCGGCCGTGATGCCGATCTACGCCACGGTCTTCGGCTTCTTCATCTTTGCCTCGGCCGGCCTGCCCGGCCTGTCCGGGTTCGTCGGCGAGTTCCTCGTCTTCGTAGGATCGTTCGGCGCCGCCCCGATCTACGCCTTCGCCACGATCATAGTCATGGTGCTGGCGGGCACGTATCTACTGTGGATGTTCCAGCGCGTCGCGTTCGGTACTCTCTCGGAGTTCCTCGCCGGCCTCGGCAGCCATCTCACGGACATCAGCAGGACGGAAATGCTGACCCTGATCCCGCTGGGGATTCTCGTCGTTGTGCTCGGGCTCTTCCCGAGCCTTGTGCTTGATCTCCTCCGCTCCCCCGCCCAGGACTTCCTGAACGCGGCCGAAGCGGTCGGACACTAGGAGGAGACGAGATGACCTGGTCGGACCTGGGAACAATCGCCCCCGTCATCGCCGCGGTCCTTGTTGCCGCCGCCATCTTGATCGTGGATATGGCCGTGCCCGGCAAACGAGCACCGATACTCGCCACCGCCCTGGGCGGTCTGGCCGTCGTTGCCGTCGTCGTGCTTCTGCAGGCCGGCCACTCGTACAGCGCCTTCGACCACGCCTACCAGCTGGACAACCTGACCGTCTTCCTGGACTTCCTCTTCGTTGCCATCGCCGCGCTCACGATCCTATTCGCCGCGGATTACCTCGAGACGCGCGGCCTGCCGATCGCGGAGTTCGCGGCGGTCCTGGTCTTCGCCATTACCGGCGCGATGATCGTCGCCGGGTCGACGGACCTCCTGCTTCTCTTCGTGGCCCTCGAGTTGATGGTCCTGCCCGGCTACATGCTGGCCGGCTTCGCCCGACGCGATCCGTACTCCACCGAGGGCGCCATCAAGTACTTCCTGCTCGGGTCCTTCTCGAGCGCGATCCTGCTCTTCGGACTGGCCTACGTCTGGGGCCTGACGGGCACAACACGCGTCGAGGGCGTTACGACGGCTCTGCAGACCGCCTTCGCCCACGGCTCAATCCAGCCCGGCTTGGCCATGGGCCTGGCCTTCATGACCGTCGGCGTCGGGTTCAAGATCGCCGCAGTGCCGTTCCACTACTGGACGCCGGACGCATACCAGGGCTCGCCGACGCCGGTTACCGCGTATCTCTCCGTCGGCCCAAAGATCGGCGCCCTTGCCATCGCTTTGCGGCTCTTCGTCGGTGCTCTAGAACCGCTCAAGGCCGACTGGCTGCCGGTGGTCATTCTCCTGGCGGCGGCCACGATGACGCTCGGCAACCTGGTCGCGATCACTCAGGACAACGTCAAGCGGATGCTGGCCTACTCCTCGATCGCCCACACCGGTTACATGCTTGTCGGCCTGGCTGCCTTTGCCGGCGGCGAGCAGTCGGGAATCTCGGCGGTCCTGTTCTACGGCGCCGCCTACACGTTCATGAACATGGGCGCCTTCGCCGTCATCGCGGCCCTCCAGAAGCGGCCGGGGGTGAGTAGCCAGATAAGCTCGTTTGCCGGACTGGGGCGGCGCGATCCATGGCTCGGGGCGCTGATGGCGCTCTTCCTGCTGTCGCTGACCGGCATTCCGCCGCTGGCGGGCTTCTGGGCCAAGGCCTACGTGATCCTGGCCGCGATCCAAGCGGGCGGTTGGCTGACGGTCCTGGCCATCCTGGCGATGCTTAACGCTGCCGCCGCGGCCTTCTATTACCTGCGGGTGGTTGTCTACATGTACATGCGCGAACCCATCGTCGAGTCTGTGCCGAGCACTCCCGGCCGGCTCTTCAAGACCGGTCTGGCCGTTACGAGCGTTGCCACGCTGGCCTTCGGCTTCTTCCCTGGACTGGTTACGGCCGCGATCAACGCCGCGAACGTGTTCGCGAAGTAGGGAGCTGGACCACCGGCTGTGGCGGTCGGCGCGATCTGGCGCGGCTCGACGGGCGCGCTTACACAGCTGCCATAACCCAGGGATTCGTTCAGCCCGGATCAGTGACTACTGATCACCAAAGGGCTGAATCGATTGCGAAGGCAACGCGACGGTATTCGCGGTAGGCGTGGGCGTGACCACCGGCAGCGGAGTCGGCGTCTCGGCAGGAAGCACCACGGCCGTCGCCTGAGGCGGGACTACGGAGCTCGTGCCGGGCCAGACCACGATGACTGTCAGGGCGATCACAAGGGCCGTCGCCACACCGGCGAGAACCCCAACGAGAAGGTGAATTCGACCAACCATGCTCTGAGGTTACCAAGGATCGGCCTCCTGCGCCACCGGCACGATTCCACTTAGTAGCGCAGGACGGCCCGCGGCCCTATTTGAGGGCCGGACCCGAGGCGGATCGAGTTGCAGCCTGATAGCATCGCTGACCATGCAACGTGTGCGATCTCTCCTGGGGACCCTGCATCGCGCGGCACTGCGGCCGCTCGGCAGGATTGGCGGCGACTTGCTCGGGTTGGTTCCGGCCCTGATCGCCGGCGCCGGCGTTTTCCTGATCGTGGCCGGGCTCTTCTACTACCTCCAACCGGTCTCCGCGGCACCCGGCGCGAGCCCATCCGCGTCGCCCACGGCGATGACTCTGGCCACTTTCCCAGGCCGCGTTTCCCTCGCTCCCGACGCCAGCAGCAGCAGCGGCCCGGCCGCCATCGCCACCAGGATCCGGATCCGGGCCATCGTCCCGCCGATCGATCTGGCCGTCGTGGCCCCGCCGCCCAACGAGGAATTCGTGCTCTGCAACGTCGCCGAGTACATGACCATCGACCCAACCAAACCGCTCGCCTATCCCGGCATGGAGAGGGCGACATTCCTGTACGCGCACGCCCGAGCCAACATGTTCCTGCCACTGCTGGACGCGGTCAGAAGCGACAAGGTCGCCTCGCTGATGGGCCTTTGGGTCGAGGTCTACACGGCCGACAACCAGGACCACGTCTATCAGATCACGGAAGTGATCCCTCACATCAGCGACTCTTCCATGATCGACCGGGCTTCCTCGGCCACGTCGGACCAGCTGTGGCTGCAGACATCCGAGGGCGCATATGGCACCCCTGGCAGGATGTACGTAGTGGCCCAGCCGATCGGTGTACTGGCGGCCAGCCCAGCCGACTCCCATCCGGCCGCGAACGGCATCGTCTGCCCGGGCAACAGCACCCCGGTGTGCAAATCCAAGGACGGCGGGGGCTGCCGCCCGGCGTGATCGGGAGCTACTAGATCCAGTCGATCTTGCGCAGGATCGCGGCCGCGACTCCCGCCAGAACCAGACTCGCGAACGCCACGATCCAGAAGCCCGGGCCTTCGTCGAAGCGGAATGCCGCCTGGGCCTCGCTCATCCCGAAAATGCCGCCGATGGCGCCGACCCCGGCGACGACGACGGTGACCCCGGTCAGTCGCTTCATGATCAGGGACAGGTTGTTGTTCACCGTGGAGAGATACGTCTCCAGCGTGGCCGAGGCAAGCTCACGGTAGGTGTCCAGCTCGTCGGTCAGGCGGATCAAGTGATCGTAGGCGTCACGGAAGTAGAGCCGGTCTTCGATCGTGATCAGCTTCTCTTCACGGCTGGAGAGAGCATTGAACATCTCGCGCTGTGGCGAAGTAACGCGCCGAATCTGGATCAACTGACGCTTGAGGCGGAATAGCCGCTCCAACAGCGACTGATCCGCCCGGGCCACCACCTGGTCTTCAAGGTCGTCGATCTCGTCGCCGAGCTGGTCCAGGATCGGAAAATAGCCGTCGATCGCGTCGTCGGCGAGTGCCCAGAGCAGATATCCGGGGCCCCGGGCGAGTACATCAGCGACTCCCAGGCGCAGATGGCGGGTGGCAAACGGATCCCACCACTTGCTGTGGTTGCTCAGCAGGAACCGCTCGCCAAGCACAAAGTCGAGCTCTCGCTCGTAGATCTCACCGGCGTCGAAGCCCAGAGAGAACATGACGATGTGGAGCAAGTCTCCCACAGGCTCGAGCTTGGCCCGCTGGTCGCGCTCCGCGATGTCCTCGCCAAGCAGCGGATGCAATTTGAGGATCTGGGCGACGCGGCCCTTCAGCTCCCGGCCCGCGCCCGAAACATCGATCCAGAGCCTGGCCGAGGGCCGGGCCAGCACCCGAGGCAACTCGGCCAGCGCGACGTCGCCTTCAGACTGGCTGCACGTTCCACCATCGAGAACCGCCAGCCGGACAATCCCGGCCGAGACTGCGGTCTCAGGCACCTGCTCCAGCGGCCCAGCCGGGCCGGGCGCCAATTCAGAAGGCAATTTCGCCATGCTCGGCCCCTTCGGTACTGCTGTCTGGGGTTGATCTGGAGATGCCGGGGCGGACGCGTATCAGGAGGGCCGGCACCACAGCAACCAGCGTGACCAGTGCCGCCGCGAGGAAGATGGCCACGAGAATCGCCGCGCCCTTGCTGGCCGCCCACTGCTCGAGCGCCTGAGCGACGAGGCCGTCGTTCAGCGGCCGGTCCCGCAGGTAGGCGGGAATGTATTGCTTATAGGCGTCGCCGGCACCGTAGATCTCGTTGGATATGCGAGTGATCGTCGTGGAGCCGTAGGCCGTCAGGGCTGCCATGCCGATAGCCATGCCGATCATTCGGGCCACGGTGACCGTCGCCGATGCGGCTCCATACGCGGCTCGCCCGGCCGACTCGACGGCGGCAGTGGATCGGGGCGTTACCGTCAGCCCAAAGCCCATGCCAAAGACCGCCCCGGAGGCGGCGAAGGCGTTGACCGGCGCGCCTGAGCCCCAGGTGGACATCCAGGCCAGACCAGCCGTGCTGAGGCCCAAACCCACGAGAGTCAGGATTCGCAACGATATGATCCGGGCCAGGAAGCCTGAGGCCAGCGCCCCAACGGCCATTGCCCCGGCAATCGCCCCCAAAACGACGCGCTGCTGATCCGGTCCGCCATACAACACACGGTCCACGAACACCGCGCCGCCGACGATCGCGGTTGCCATTCCGTATCCGGTGAGCAGCGATATCAGCGCCGCCGAAGAGAAGACCCGATCCGCGAACAACCGCGGATCCAGGAACGGATGCTTCCGGCGCAAGCCGTGCCAGACGGCCGCCACGCCGAAGAGCAGCCCGCCGCCGACCAGCCCACCGACGGCCACCTCCGTAGGCACGCCGAAGACCTCGTCCGAGTTACCGACCAGCGTGATCCCCGAGAGAATCATGGCCAGCGCCGCCGTGAAGAACCCGGCGCCCACCAGATCCAGGCCGGCGGGCTGACGCTGCGTGTCCCAGTCCGCGCTGGCGGCCCAGGCGATGGCCAGGGCGCAGATGCCGACAGGGACGTTCACGAAGAAGACCCACCGCCACGACGGAGCAATCGCCGAGACGAGCGGGCCGGTCGTTATCCCCATGTTCGCCAGGGCCGTCTCCGGATGAATCATCTCCAGAACCGCGGCTCCGATAAAGGGCCCAGCGGCCATGCCCAGGAACGTCAGCGCCCCAATGACGCCCAGCGCCCGGGGCCGCGCCCGGCCCTCGAACAAATGCGACGCAGCCGCCGTCGCTACCGGAATGATCGCCCCGCCGCCCACGGCCTGAATGAGCCGCGCGGCGATGAGCTGGTCCAGGCTCTGAGCCAATCCCGCCGCCAACGAGCCGAACGTGAATACGGTCAGGGCCACGAGGAAGAGGCGGCGGGCGCCCCACAGGTCCGTCAGGCGGCCGGCCAGCGGCATCGTGACGACATATACGAGCAGATAGCCGTTGATGATCCAGGAGGCCTTGCGCAGGTCCGTCCAGTCGGCCACCGACGACAGAATCTGCGGCAGCGCCACGGCGGTGACCATCAGCTCCAGGCCCGCCAGGAAGACGCCTGTGCCGAGCACGAACAACAACAGGTATGAGTCACGTCTGCGCATATCGGCCAGTGTAGCGAGCGGCCGACACTCACCATGCCGAAGCGGGCCATGATGCCGTCCCGAGCACCTGGGTCTACTATTCGGGCACGCCTCGAATTGAACCGGGGCGCCCAGGAGGTTGTCCATGCCCTCGCGGCGCTCGCGAGTTATCGACAGTTCGAACAGGCCACGGAAGAACCGCCAGACGAGAAACACGGCCTTCGCGCTGGTGATCATCGCGGCGATCATGCTTCCGGTGATGGCCACGATCGCCGCCGGCAACAACGGCAATTCCTCCGCAACCGCAACCCCGGCGAGTTGCGACCACTGGTGCGGCAACGGCTGGGCGACTATAACGATCAGCGGCCTGACCAGCCAGATCTCCGGCGGCGGCTGCTACGACCGCGGCGCCGACGGCATCGATGCGCGATTTGGCGATTGGCAGGAAGGCTCCCTCGACTACCTCGGCATCACCGGCTACCGCCCCGGAGGCGCAACGCCGACTCCTGCGACCCCCGGCGCCACGTCCGAGAACCCGCTGACCCGCGCCGGTGGCAGCGCGGACGGAACCCAGTTCGTCCTCGGCGAAAGCGCGACGATCAGCTTCCGCGCCGACGGCTCCGGCTCGTTCTACGGCAACGACATAAGCAACGGCACGACCGGTGGAATTGCCGTCAAGGGCACGTTCTACTGCGGTTAACACGGAGCGGCGGCGCCTGTTACAGGCCGAGTCGGTGCGCTAATGTTACCGGTACCGTGGGCTGCTATCCGCGGCTGACAGTTGATATGTGGAGGCGGACGGGATGCGCAGACTGGTCCTAATTGCGGTGGTTGCTTTGATAGCCGCGGGCGCGTGCGGCTCGAGCGGGTCGGCCGAGAACGAAAACCCCTCGACAGATACAGGCGCACGGGCGTCGGCACAGGCGAGCTGCCTGGATTGGTGCGGCTCCGGCACCGCGACGATAACCATCGGGACCGCTACCGTGACCGTCACGGGCGGCAGCTGCGTCGTTCAAGGCGACTCAGTGGATGGCCGCTTCGGCGACTGGTGGGCGGGCTCGTCTTCCACGAACGCCCTCTCTATCCTGGTCTACAAGACGGCCAAACTGACACCCAACGTCGACGGAAACGCCAACGGCACCCGGTTCATTCTGGGCACCGACGCGACTGCCACGATTACTGCGGATCTGACAGGTACCTTCACAGGCACGAACAGCGTCCTGGGCAAAGAGAAGGTTTCGGGCACCTTCACCTGCAAGTAAGCCCTTCCTGGACTGATCGAGAAGCGCCGGCGCAAGCCGGCGCTTCTCGAGTTAATCGAACCCAGGTCTCTTGACAGCGCCCACTGTGCGGCCTAGCATCAACGAGCCTTTATATAAAGGCTCGTTTGTTCGAGGCTTATCCGGCCTCGCCAGGACTCGAAGATCCGCCCAGCCGCGGGCCTACCGCACCAGCCGCAGACAGACCAAGAGGCCGCTCATCTTGCCTTCTCCAGCCCACATTAGGAGCACCGTCGCCACGATCGTCGATCAGCCAGACGATCTGCGTGAGCTGCGGGTATTCCACAAGGCCCTCGCGGACGTGAACCGTCTGCGCATGGTCAAGCGTCTGGCGGAGGGTCCGGCCACGGTCGGCGAACTGATCGAAACCGTGGGCCTCAGCCAGCCTCTCGTCTCCTGGCATATCGGCCGCCTCAAGGCCGCCGGCGTCGTCGAGACCAAGCGGTCGGGCCGCGAGGTCTTTTGCCAGCTTCGGCCCAACGTCTTTGCCGAAGTCGCGGAGAGCCAACGCATCCTGCTGGGCCTCTCGAGCCCGGCCCCGGTTGCCCCGGTTGCCCCGGTGGTACCCGCGGCGCGCCAAATCGAGGCCCACTGACCATGGGCGACCAGTCCTTCGTCTCCCAGAGCACACGCGCCCGTATTCGCGGCGCGGTCACCCCGATCGCCCTGGCCATGGGCAAAGTCGGCCTCACGCCGAACGCCCTCACCGTCATCGGCTTTCTGATCAGCGGCGTCGCAGCCGCGGCAGCCGCACAGCAGCTCTGGCTGGCCGCCGCAGCCCTCGTCATCTTCGGCGGCTCCTTCGACATGCTCGACGGCGGCCTCGCTCGCGCTCAGAACCGAGTCACTCGGTTCGGCGCATTCCTCGACTCCACCCTGGATCGCTGGGGCGAGGGAGTCGTCTACATCGGGATTGTTGCCGGGGCTTCGGCTGCCGGCTTTGTCGTGGGGGCGGTCCTGGCCGCTGCCGCGGCCGTATCCAGCTTCCAGGTCAGCTACACCCGGGCCAAGGCCGAGAGTCTCAAACTGCACGGTGAAGTGGGCATCGCGCCCCGCGCCGAGCGGCTCGTCCTCCTGACTATCGGCCTTGTCCTGGCAGGCCTAGACGGCGGCCTGGTTTCGGGCGCACGTGGTCAGCTCTGGCTCGCCATCGCGCTCGGCATCATCACCGTCACGGCCAGCATCACCGCCGTGCAGAGAACCTGGCACGTTCGAACACAGCTTCGTAATGAGGAGCAAGGAACAAAGTGACCGAGAACACCCCCACGCCGCCTACCGACGCCTCCAAGCTGCCGCCAGTCCACGGCATCGGTGGCCAGTTGCCCAAGGGCAAGAAGATCCGCGTCGCCATCGTCGGCGTCGGCAACTGCGCGAGTTCGCTCGTCCAGGGCCGCTACTACTACGAGAACGCCGCCGACACCGACGATATCCCCGGTTTGATGCACGTCAACCTGGGCGGGTACCACATCAGCGACGTCGAGTTCGTCGCCGCCTTTGACATCGACAAGAACAAGGTCGGCAAGGACATCTCCGAGGCGATCTACACCAAGCCGAACAACACCTACGTCTTCCAGAAGGTCCCGAACCTCGGCGTGAAGGTCGAGCGCGGCATGACCCACGACGGTCTGGGCAAGTACCTCTCCCAGATCATCGAGAAGGCCCCGGGCCCCACGGCCGATGTCGTCGGCATCCTCAAGGAGCGCAAGGTCGACCTCGTCGTGTCGTACCTTCCGGTCGGCTCCGAGGAAGCCACCAAGTGGTACGTCGAGCAGGCCCTTCAGGCCGGCGTCGGCTTCATCAACTGCATCCCGGTCTTCATCGGCCGTGAGCCCTACTGGCAGCGACGTTTCGCCGAGAAGGGCCTGCCGGTCATCGGCGACGACATCAAGAGCCAGGTCGGCGCGACGATCAGCCATCGC
>DASVJA010000085.1:0-1881 GCA_036386115.1 Candidatus Limnocylindrales bacterium | reverse complement strand
GTCGCGAGAGCGAATGGACCCTGTATGACCGCCCACCTGGCCAGTGCATCCATCCAGCTCAGACCCTTGCCGGTCGCAGCGTCGGTAACGCGCATGTGCATCAGCCGCTGGCCGAGAGTTCCCTTCCATACGACCCACCCCACTGTGAAGTAGGCGATCTGTAGAGCGCCGCCGGCCAGGAAGAAGAGGATGTACGTGCGCTCGTCCATGATCGTAGGGGAGTTCAGGAAGGCGGCCGCAGCCACCTCCACAATGGTCAGGAAGACGATCAAGACGACGGCGCAATCGAACAGGTAGGCGGCAACCCGGCGCCCAATCGTCACCACCGCCACGGCGGGCAACCCGGCAGCATCGCCGCTCGGGGCCGGCCCCACCGGCAACCGGTCGGTCGGCCCCACTGGCGGCCGCTCGCTCGCCAAACCCACGGGTTCATCGGCCGAATCGCCGGACTGCCGCACATCCGGCGATCCGAGAAGACCTGTCGGAAGCGCGCCCGGGTAGGCCCCATAGCCGGGGCCGTAGCCGCGGTTTGGATCTGGAGCCGGACCGAACCTCCACGCCAACTTCGATTTGGCCACCACCAGCGATCCGGCCAGCCTGTCGTGCGGACCCTGCTTCGTCGGGCTGTTGACGGTCCAGGCGAGCATGACCAGCGGCCAGCCGACAGCGACGAGCAGCAGCAGGAGAAGGGGCAGAACCCACGCCTCGGCCGGTCCACCGGGTTGAGGATCTTGAAGCTGAGCCCAGGGGACGGCCGCGGACATCGCCAGTGTTCCCCACGTGAAGGCTCCGCCGGCCGCGAACGGCACGCCCACAGCGACTATCGACCGGAATAGGGCCGCCTTGATGCTCAGATTTCGACCGCTGTCCGCCGCACCAACCTGAAGCGACAACATCCGCTGGCCGGGCAGGCCCCGAAAACGGGTCCAGCAGACGGCCGCATAGGCGACGTTGAGGAGTACGAAGATCACGACAAGCGCGGCCAATTGCGGCAGGTTCGTCAGTATCGGCGAGGCGGACGGCAGCGCGAACGGCGAGGCTTTGAGCTCCGCGTCGACGGCCGGATTGATTCTTATCGCGCCGAGAATCTCCGCGACCGCTACGAAGGCGTACAGGAACGCGCCGAAGATGACGCTGTCGACTGCCCACGCTGCGAGGCGAGTCCCTGTTCCGGCGACCTCGATTCCGGGCGGCAGGACGGGGCCGGGGCGGGGCGGCAGACTCGGCTCGGGCCACTCCGTCACGCGGCACTCTCCTCGGACGGATCAATGGCTCCGACCCTCTTGGTCATCCGATACCTCCTGGCGACGCGCGGACGGTGGCACGCAGGTGCCGTTTCGAGGATAGCCCACGCAGGCCGATGGGGCGGTGAGCTACCGCTCGGCCAGTTCACGCAGCAGAGCCCGTTTCAACCGGTCGAGCTGGTCGAGGAACGGCTCGGTCAGATCCGGCGGCAGGGCATCTCGAATGGAATCCTTGTTTCCGTATGCGGCTCGAGTGCGCTGGATCACGAGCAGCAGTTGCTTGATGTCGGCGTCGCGGAGGTGGTCCGGAACCGGCGCGAGGAAGTCCGCCCAGCGCTGCGAGCCGCGCTCGCGAGCGGCGTCGAGCAGCTTGTCGGCCGTGCGAGCCGCCGCCAGGGCGGCCTCGTCTATCGCCGGCAGCTCGTGCCTGGCAGGTTCTGGTGCCCGGGCCACGTCAGGCCAGGTAGCGCTGCGGTTCGGTCGGCAGAGCCATTTCGTGCGTACCGGTGACGACGAGCGGCAAACGCTTCCTCTCCGAGCCGTCAACCGTGATCCGCACCGCGTACTCGCCGGCCGTCTTGAGGGTCATGTTCCACAGATCGATGGCAATCGTGACGACGATGTCCTGGGCGTCAGC
>DASVJA010000084.1:0-14173 GCA_036386115.1 Candidatus Limnocylindrales bacterium | reverse complement strand
GTCCTTCCAGGGCGAGACGGCCACGCCGGTTGCCACTCCAACCGACCCGGTCGCCACCGAAACACCGTTCGAGTCCTTCCAGGGCGAGACGTCCACACCAGCGCAATCGATGACGCCACCGCCTACCAGCACCGGCGGCAGCGGCTCGAGCAACGGCTCCACCCCGATCTTCGCTCTGCTGATCTGCTTCGCCTTCGGAGCACTCGGCCTCGGAGCTGCCCGGATGCAGCGCCGCACAGTCCGCCGCTAGAACCAACCACGGTCGCCGGATGGCGACCCAACCAAACCGACATAGCAGACGGGCCGCGAAAGCGGCCCGTCTGCTATTTGCATTACTTGAGTACGGTAAGGGGGCAAATCCAACTATACGCAACCGAATCAGGCAAGAAGGGTGCGTTTGGGCAGAATCCGTGCCAAAAGGCACGACATCTACGCCAGATCATCGGTGCGAAGTAGCACCGAAGTACTGGACCCGAAAGACTCTAATAGGTAGTGTACGGGGACTATTCGGGTAGTACGCCAGCATACCTATTTGCTGGAGCCGTCGTGGACCCGAAAACAGGGGTTAGGAGTCAGGGTAGATGTTGTCGAAAAGCTGGCGCAAGCGAGCGCTTACCGCGGGCGTGGCGGGAATCGCAGGCTTGGCCATTATGTTGATGGCCGTTGGGACGATAGGAGCGGCGGCTGCCGATGGCACCGGTTCGATGACCGTCGCCGCCAATGGCGGCACCGCGGCCACCGCGGTTTCGATCACCACCGGTGGTCAGGCCGGCCAAGCATTTGTCTTCACCTTCACGGATCCCAACAGCGGCGGGACGGCTAACGACTACACGGCCGGTTCGAAGCTGACTCTGACGATTCAGTCAGGCTGGACAGCCCCGCAGAGCACTGATTCGACTGCACCGGGCTATGTCACAGTGACGGGCAGCACCGGCAGCTGCGCTGCCTCGCTTCAGTCGATCTCCGGCATGGTCATTACCGTGAACATGGGTTGCCATCACGGCAATAGCTTCGCGATCAACTACAGCGCAGTCACCGTTCCGGTTACCGCCGCCTCAACCCAGTACACATTCACGACTGCAACGGACGATCCCAGCTCGAGCGGCTCAGGAGCAGCGCTCGCAACCGCTAATCAGCCCAAAGTCACCGTCACGACCGGTGACTACATGGCGGTTCATATGTACGTGCGCGAGTGCTCCGATTACGCGCATGTGCCCTCCAACTACCAGGCGACCTACGGCTACAGCGGATGGGGCACGGCCGCCGCTAACTCCAGCGGCAACGACAACGGCCACCACGACGCGGACCTCGGCACATTCTATGGAGCAATCGGCACTGCCCCGAACGTCAACGCGGACACCGGCTACACCACCGGAAGTAACGACGCCGTTCTGTGCGACGCCTCGTCCGGGACGATCGGGTTCTACCGCTACGCGGACACCCGACACGGCGGCACTACCACTAACCCGACCCAGGTCCTCGGCACCGTCGGTGTCGGCACCGGAGGCGCGACCGTCTACCTCACGGCGGATGAGCTCACTCGCGCCCGCTACACCACCTGGACTGACGGCCTCTTCATAAGCGAGACCAACCAGGCCTCCAACCTGCCCGAGTTCACCAACAACGCGACCACGGGCTTCGCGAGCATGCGCTGCTGGACCGACGTTCACTTCGCGGATAACTCGGAGGGGATCTCGTCGTCAGGAACGACGCATGACGTCACGTGCGTAGCCTTCAACGTCAAGCCGGAGATCACCTTCACGAGCACCGTGCCGGCGAACGCCTATGTGGGCGGTCCGACCTATACGGCTCAGGCCACATCCACCGGTACCACCGCCCTGAAGGACTTCAGCCCGGTCACCTACGCCAGCGCGACCCCGACCGTCTGCACTGTCGACACCACCACCGGCGTCGTCAGCTTCGTCGGCATGGGCACGTGCACCATCAACGCCAACCAGGCGATGCAGGCTGACACGAGCACCGCCAGCCCGTTCTGGGCCTCAGCCACGGCGCTGCAGCCGCAGTCATTCACGGTCAAGGGCAACCTCGTCATCACCGCGAGCAGCCGGACCAAGACATACGGTCAAACGGTCAACTTCGCGGGCACCGAGTTCACCACGACGGGCCTCGCTAGTGGGGATGCCGTGACGAGCGTGACCCTGACAAGCACCGGAGCCGCCGCGGGCGCAACGGTGGCCGGTTCTCCCTACGACATCGTCGTCACCCCGGGCTCCGAAGTCGGCACCGGACTCGCCAACTACCACATCTCGTACGCCGTTGGCCACTTGACGGTGAATAAGGCCGTCCTGAACGTCAAGGCCAACGACGCCAGCCGTGCCTATGGCGCTGCTAATCCGACCTTCGCTGCCACGATCAGCGGCTATGTCGGCTCCGACACGATCTCGGTCGTGACCGGTGCCCCGAGCTTCTCGACCACCGCCATCGCCACGAGCCCGGTCAGCGGCGCGACCTATCCGATCACTCCGGCGATCGGAACCCTGGCCGCGGCCAACTACACCTTCACCTTCAGCAACGGTACTCTCACGATCACGGCGCTAACCTCGACCGTGACCGTCACCTGCACCTCGCCTCATGTCTACACGGGCGTGGCTCAGACTCCTTGCACCGCGTATGTCACCTATGACGGCAGCAACCATCCGGTCGACTCCGCGGACATCGTCTACGGCAACAACTCCAACGTCGGTACAGGTACCGGCAGCTACACATGGGGCGGCGACGACAACCACACCGGTTCCAACGACAGTGACACCTTCTCCATCACCCCGGCCGTCCTGACCGTTACCGCCAACGACGCCAGCCGTGCCTATGGCGTAGCCGACCCGACCTTCAGTGCGGTGATCAGCGGCTACGTCGGCTCTGACACGGCCGCGGTCGTGAGCGGCAGCCCAAGCTTCTCCACTACTGCCACTTCCACGAGCCCGATCAGCGGGCCCACCTATCCGATCACCCCGGCCCAGGGCACTCTGTCCGCGGCCAACTACACCTTCACCTATGCCGACGGTGCTCTCACGATCACGGGCCTCCCAAGCAGCGTGACCGTCACCTGCACCTCGCCTCATGTCTACACCGGTTCCGCTCAGACCCCCTGCACCGCCGTCGTCACCTATGACGGCGAGGACCACCCGGTCGACTCCGCGGACATCGTCTACAGCGGCAACACCAACGTCGGCACCGGCACCGCTTCCTACACCTGGGGTGGCGATGCCACTCACTCAGGCTCTACCAACAGCGGCACCTTCTCCATCACCCCGGCCGTCCTGACCGTCAAGGCCAACGACGCCAGCCGAGCCTATGGCGCAGCCAACCCGACCTTCACTGCCACGATCAGCGGCTTCCTCGGCTCCGACACGGCCTCGGTCGTGAGCGGCATTCCGAGCTTCTCCACCACCGCCACCTCCACGAGCCCGATCAGCGGGCCCACCTATCCGATCACCCCGGCCCAGGGCACCCTGTCCGCGGCCAACTACACCTTTACCTACGCCGACGGTACTCTGACGATCACGGCGAGACCCGTTCTCACAATCACCGCCGATAACAAGTCCAAGGTATTTGGCGCGGCCAACCCGGCCCTCACCTATCACGTCACCGGCTTGATCGATGGCGATACGGCGGTCACTCCCGCCAAGGCTGACGAAGTAACGCCGGCCGCAATCGCTCTGACAACCCCACCGACCTGCGTCACGACCGCCGTCGACGCCAGTCCGGTTGGGAACTACCCGATCAGCTGTGACGGCGCGGTCTCTGCCAAGTACGACATCCAGTACGTCGCCGGCACCCTGACCGTGTCCGCCAAGCCAATTCTCACCGTATCCGCAAACAACCAGAGCCGTAACGAAGGTGACCCCAACCCGGCCCTGACATACGGCATCACCGGCTACGATGAGGGCGACACCGCCGCCAGCCTGACCACTCAGCCTACCTGCACCACCACCGCCACCACCGCGAGCCTGGCCGGGACATACCCGATCACGTGCTCGGGTGCGACCTCGGACAAGTACAGCATCGTCTACGTCGGCGGCACGCTAACCGTTGTCGGTTCGCAGGTTGGAGGCGAGACAGCCACTCCCGGCCAATCGGCCACCCCCGGCCACTCTGCCACCCCGCCGGCGACCAGCTCCAAGAGCGATGCGCCCTTGGGCGGCTCAACTCCAATCTTCGGTCTCCTGATCTGCCTCGCATTCGGTGCTCTCGGACTGATGGCCGTCACGGCCCAGCGCCGCTCGATGCGCCGCCGCTAATCCCGTACCTTGAGTCCGCGTGAGCGGCCCCGAAACCAAGCAGACCGGCGGGCGCAAGCCCGCCGGTCTGCGTTTAAGCTTCAACCTTCGCAGCAGGGACAACGGCTCCGCCGTCTCGGGTAAGGTTCACTACAGTGATTCGGCCTCGCCGATCCTGCTGGAGGATTTGTGGAAAACGACAAGTCCGTCCGACCTGCTCCATCGCTGGCGCCCGAGCACGACTGGTCGGCCGCAGCCCAACTGATCCGCCCGGCGCTACGGCCTCGTGGAACTTCCGGGTCGGACGGCCACAACCTGCGGCTCCCCACCGGCAGCGCCGGACCGGGCAAACCGCTCGTGAAACCCGGACCGGCCGACCTGGCTGTCGTCTACGTACTGCCGGGCAAGGGCTTCGATGTCGTCGTGGGCGTGGATCACCTGCTGGCCTGGGGAGTTGGGCCGGAGGAGATCCATAGGGCGGCCATCTCCAACCTGGGGGCCTGGTCCAGAGAGGCATCCTGGGTGGATGAAATCGAGGGCCGGCGACGCGTCGTCTGGTCCGACCTGGGCGAAGGCCTGGACGCGGCCCGCATCTTGCTGGAGGACGTGCGAAACCAGCTCGCGGCCGATCTTGGGCCGGGCTGCCGGATCCTAATTGGTCTTCCGGAGCGGGACCTCCTGATCGCGGCCGGGCTGGCCGCAGGAGACGACGAGTTCGCGTCGCTCTTCGCGGACTACGTGGCAGATAGATCCCACAACGCCGACGAGCCGATCGACGACCGCGTCTTCGAGCTGGTGGGGGGCGAGCTCATCTCCCTGTAGCCCCCGGAGCGGACGCCCACAAGGCGCTGAGAGGCCCGCTACGGCCACATTTGGGCCACCGCTACTTCCGGGTCAGCGAATGACTCACAAAGGGCGCAGAAAAGGCCAGAGACGCGCGGCAACTACGAGATCACTACCGGGTTGGCGACGGTTGTCTGACCGTAGGCATAGCCGCCCGGATAGCCGCCCGGATAGCCGATCGCCTGGATTCGCACTTTGTACGTCCCGACCAGCAAGTCCGCGTTGCCACCGTTGGGGCCTAGCGAACCCGGCCCGACCGCGAGGGTCACTGATAGCTGTCCCGCGCCCAGCACCGCCCAATAGTGGCTGCCACCTGGATAAGACGGGTCCTGGCTCGAACCCGAATCCTCGAAAACCAGCTTGTAGTAGGAGAACGGCAGGCCCGAGTAGCCCGTCCACGAGAAGGTGTAGGTGCCGTCGGGGTTGCGGTGAATATCGAGGGGGCCCAGGTTGGCCGCAGGCGGCGCTATGGTGACCAGATGCACGACGTTGGTCTGGGCCCGGACGGCTGAACTGCCGTCAATGACCTGGATGCGGACGTTGTAGTCGCCAACTTCGATGTAACCGGTCCAGCTGGTTTCCGTCACGTCCGACGTGCAGTACCAGTAATCACTGCCAGATTTGCCATAGTTGGGCGTCTGCGGGTAAGGGGCATGCATCACTTTGTAGTAGGCAAGGTTGCTACCGGTGTACTTCGGCCAGCTGATGGTGTACGTGCCATCGCCGTTGCGGACGTAGGTCAAAGCACCCAAGTTGCCCGAGGGCGTCGGAGTCGGAGTCGGAGTCGGCTGAGGCGTGGGCTTCGGGGTTGGTTTGGGCGTCGGTACCGGCGTCGGCTTAGGCGTGGGCTTCGGGGTAGGCGCTGGTGTAACAACTTGCGGGGCCTGTGTCGGCGGATCGGTGATTACCAGGGACGGCGTCGCCGTAGCTGAGTCTGTGGACGCCGGCGAAACGACTGCGGCGAGTTGCCCCAGAGGCAGGCCGAGCTGCGAGTCTATGCCTGCGTTGGCGATGAGCCAATCATCCAGGAGGGCCAGTTCCGTCGTGGTCGAAATGATCGGTGAACCCGCGACGGCGCCGTCCGAAGTCAAGGCCACGGTGGCTGTATTGCCCTGGTTGAGCGTGGCGTCGATCTGGGGGGCGGTAATGCTGACGTCATCGTAGAGAGCCATTCCAACGACCTGTTCGCCGCCGCCGATGAGGCTTCGGTTCAGATCCAGGGCCGTGCCCTCCGCCTTCCAGGTGACCGAATCGGTCTGGACGGCATAATCGCCGCCGTCCGGGGCCGAGACGCGGTGATAGACGCGCCCGGAGACCTGGCTGACGATTGTGTGGTCCGGGTCCAGGGAGACGAGCTTCACGTCCGAGCCGGCGTCCATTCGGACGTAGGTGTGGCCGAACTGAAGCGTTGCCCGCCCGGTAGGACCAACCTTGATCTCGTCGCCCTGTTGCAGCTCGGCACCACTGGTCAGAGCGACCACGGCGCTGCCCCGCACGAGAGTGGCGGTGGAGGCGTCGGCGGCGATGTCCACGGTGCGATTGGTGGCGCGATTGGTGAAGACGAGTCCGCTGCCGTAGAAGAGGGACACGGCAGCAACCGATGCGGCAAGGCCGACGGCGATCCAGCGGGACGGCATGACCCGCGTAGGAATGTGCCAGCGCATGTCCGGCTTGAGGGGCGTGATCTTGCCCGTTTCGCCGGTGTCGTGGTGGTTGCCATCGGTCAATGCCGAGCTCAACGCACGCGGACCGGCCGCGGCCGCCCAGCGCTTGCCCGAGTGCGATCGGTCGGCCTCTTCCACAGAGACGCCCGAGATCACATCCACCTCTTCGGTCGAATCGGCGGCCACAGCACGGCGGTCCGCCCCGGTGAATGGGCGGTTGCCCTGGCGCCGTTCGGAGAACCGATCCGCCGATCCGATTGGGCGCACCGGAGGCACCGGGGAACTGGCGGCGTCCTCAACCGGCAACGCGACGGCGGCGGCTCTCTGGGACGGCAACTCGCGCATCAGCTCCGCGCGGAGGCGCATCGAGAAGCCCGGCTCAGGTCGCTCGCGATGGACGGTCGCCAAGCGGGCGATATGGCCAGCCTCGGTCAGTTCGGCGGCAAGACCGTCCAGTTGCTCCATCTCGTTGAGGTCCCTAGGCGACATCTGTCGCCTCCTTCGCCACGGCCAACCGCAGGGCCCTGAGGGCGCGATGAACGCGGACGGCCAGGGCTTCCCTCGAGCAACCAAGAAGGGCGCAGATCTCCGGCACGTCCAGGTCATCGTAGAAGCGAAGGACAAGAACCTCACGGTGGTTGTTGGAGAGCTGGCGCATGGCCCGCTGGAGCTGATCTCGATCCAGGGCCGCGGCCAGAGCATCCAGAGCCAGATCTCCCGGCTCCTCCCGCTCTTCGAAGTCCGCCAGCGAAAGGTGGTGATGATCACGCCGCGCGTGGTCCACGACGACGTTGGACGCAACTCGATAGAGCCAACCACCGAAGGAGTCATTCCGGAACTCCGACCGGCGGACGTTTTCGAGCGCGCGTTGGAACGTCATCGAAGTGAGGTCCTCAGCGACGCTCTGGTCTTGAACACGGCGATAGATGAAGCCGTAGATGCGGGGGAGGTAAAAGTCGTAGAGCTCGCCGAAAGCCGCACTGTCCTCGCGCGCTCGGACCACGAGCGTTCGCTCGTGGTCGGCTGCCATGCGAGAGGTTCCATCACGTTCCATAGAGCAACGTACGGTACGGATTGCGGCTCGATGAGGCAACCCGCCACCGGTACTGTCTGGGTCGGCGAGAGGACCGCTTCAGTCTGAGGAGCGCACGGGCGGCCGATCGCCAGGATTTCCATTCCATCTGGCCGGATTTCGAAGCCCTTGTCCATGCCCGTTCGCTCACAATCGGTCGCTCGTTGCGGTGGTCTTGGTCGCCGCAGAAGCGGATCTGTCTAGGAGTAAGTGGATGGAGGGGCTCCGACTCTCGCCGGAGCCCCTGCCGTCCGCCCGGCTTTCGCCGGTTTCACTCAGTCCGGCGCCGTCTGCCGAACCGCGTGAGAGAAGCCCATGGGGGTAGCCTGGACTCCTCCGGGATTTGCTAAGAGGCTGGGATCGTCACGGTGACGATGTTGGACGTGGCCAGGATCGTGGTCGCGTAGCACGCGGGCTGTACGCCACCGGTGGTCGCGAGCGACTCCTCAGTGAAGGCGTACGCGCGGTACGAGTAGGTCTGGCCGAACTTGACGTCGACGTCGGTCGTGGTCAGGCCGTTCTGGTTCTGGTTGGAGAAGAGGTTCGGGATGGTGCCGAGAGCGAGAGTCGGCGTGCCCGAGGTGGCCTTGACGACGCCGTACCACTGGAAGTGGTCGCAGTTGTACCGGGTCCAGGTCAGCTTGACCTTGTAGCCGGAGGTCGTCGAATGCGCCGGAGCGGCACTGTCCACTGGGCCAGTCGAGGGGACAGGCGTGATGACCGGAGGAGCAATCAGCTCGTACGACAGGCTGATGCTGCAGTTCTTGGTCGGGGCGGAGGTCGGAGCCGGGACCGGGGTCGGGGTCGGGACCGGCGTCGGGGTCGGCTGCGGGGTAGCGATACTCACCACGTTGCTGCCGACGATAACCGCCATCGACGGATCCACGGCGAACACTTCATATGCGAAGGTCGCGCCCAGCGGGGCCGGATCGAGGTTATTGAGGGTATCGATATTGTCCGTCGCTGCGATCAGGGTGTCGCCGGCACCGAGCGGCCAGCTGGGGGTGGTGCCCGTTGATCGGACGATCTTGTAGTAGCCGAAGTTGTCGCCCTGGAACTTGGTCCAGTCGAGCTTGACCTTGGTGCCGGAAAGGCTGGCCGTCAGGGCCAGATTCGGAACCGGGGTCACGACGGGTGCATCGGTGATGACGACCGTCGGGGATGCGGTGACCGGCGGGGTCGGGCTGTCTGTTGGGTTGTCATCGCCAACAACGATCGCGGACGCGTTCGGCGGCGGTGTGACACTCTGGCGGATGACGGTCGCACCAAAGGCGACGCTCGTCACCACGAGGAGACCGGCGATTGCGAACGGCAGTGCTGCCGGCAAACGGCGGTGCGAGATGCTCTTCATCGGCTTCAACGGCCGTATGAAGTCGTTCTCCACAGTCCCCTGCGGGGATCCCTGCTCCGAGTCTGGTCTCTGGTAGTCCATGGCTATCTCACCTATTGTGCTAATGAGTCCGAGCGGAGGGGGACGCTGTCCACTCAAATACATAACGCCTCGGGGCGGCCAGGATTACAGTCGGTGCAGAAAATCCTCGATCGCTGCGGGTTCGAGACAATACAGAAGGCGTTCCGGATCGAGGCGGAACGGTCCGGGCTGGCGTCCAGACGGCTGCTATCGGGCGAGTTCGACCTCGTCAGATTTGCCTCACTCGGCGGCGTGCGGCTACAGCGTGGGGGAGGTCGTGATCTCGGGCGTCGGAGGTGGCGTGTCGGTCGGGCCGGGAGCGGTCGGCCTTGGCGTTGCCGGCTAAACCGTGACGGTCCGGGCCGGGCTGACCGCCAGGACGGCGTCGCCGTTACCAGCGGAGGTCACCGCAAATACCCGGTAGGTGAACGTTCCGGCGCCGGCCGAGTCGGTAAACATGACGATGGCCTTGCTGTCCGTCGCAGCGATCAAGATATCGTCGGCGCCGAGTGGCCAACTCACCGTGTCGTCACTCGACCGGACCACTTTGTAGGAGGCACTGATCGCGCCGGCTAAGACACTCCATGTGAGCTTGACGTGGCCTGGGGAGACCACTGCCGTCAATTGCAACTCGCCGATAGCTGGAGTCGCGGTCGGCCCTTGTGATGCGGCGATGCTCGGACTGGAGGTCGGTGGATCCTGAGTTGGGGCGGCGGAGACCGGGCGGGTTGGGCTGACGGTGGGAGCGGCGTCGCCGGCTGCAATCCGAGATGCGCTGGGGGTCGCACCGGAGGAGCTGTGGACGACAGCGGCGCCCAAGACCAGACCCGAAACCAGGACGATGCCGGCGACGGAAATCGCCACCGCGACCGGGAGACGTGGGTTCGGGGTGGCCTTCATCGGTCGGAGCGGGCGGACGAAATCCCGCTCCGCCCAGGCGCCGTCCTTCGAAATCTCCCCGTCGGACTCCGGTCTCTGCATATCCATGGGCTTAGCTCCGCTCAACGTTAGGTGTACGAGTCAGGGTAGGGAGGGCGAAGGCGTTTCGGCACAAAGCGGCCATCCGGCGCTTCAGATTACCGACTCGTTGCACATAATGAACGAAGTCGTCGATCGGGCCAGTTTGACACTTGGGCGCGCCTGCGGCCATGCTCGGCAGTACCAGTGCGGCCAAACGATCGATTGGTCGCGACCCTCCAGCCGATCGGGGAAATCGATGATCCGCCGCTTCAACCGCGCCCTTCCAAAGGTGCTGGCCGTCGCATTCGTTGCGGTGCTACTGGCCGGTTGTGCCGTTCCCAAGAAATCCACGCCGGGCGTGGTCGGCCCGGCCGAAACCGTGACACCGATACCGCTATATACCGGGCGCACCCTGCCCCCTTCCGCCTCGATCTCCCCCAACCCGTCGGCCTCGGACCCGCTCGGCCTACCCCATGCCGATTTGAACCTTGAGTCATCCCTGCCAACCATCGTCGGCGGCGTCACGCTCACGAAGTTCAGCCTCTCCCTCTCGGCCTACATAGCCTCCACCACCGGAGCCGGCGAGAATGCCCTCTACGGGCCGTGGCTGGTGAAGTTCGGCAGCACGCCCAGCCAGGTCGTCATCGCAGTAGCGTCGGATCTTCGCCAGGATGGCATCAACATGATCATCCACGCTATCCACGTTCCGGGAGCCACCGCGTCGGCTCTCAGCTCGGGCTTTGCCGATGTCGCCACGAAGGCAGGCTGGCCCGTCAGGAGCGTCACCGTCGTGAAGGACAAGGCCACGCTCGAGGTCGTCGATCCGGCGGCGAAGGCTGCCGGAACCCTCTCCGCCGGGTACGTGTACTCGAAGGGAGACGTGCTCTACACGGTGATCACAGACAACCCGTCACTTCTCGTCGAGGCGATCGTCAACCTGCCCTGACCGAGATGGCTGCCGGCCGTACAATCGAGAACATGGGACGCCAGTTGGACAGACCACTTCGCGAAGCCTGGATTGTGGCCGCGCTGCGAACGCCTTTCGGGCGATACGGTGGAGCGCTTTCATCGGTTCGCCCGGACGACCTTGCCGCCGCCGTCATTCGGGCCCTGGTGAGTAGCTCCGAGATCGATCCGGCCCTGATCGAGGACGTGATCCTCGGCTGCGCCAACCAGGCCGGCGAAGACAACCGCAACGTCGCCCGAATGGCGGCGCTGGTGGCCGGTCTGCCGATTGAGGTCGGCGGGCTGACGGTCAACAGGCTGTGCGGGAGCGGCCTGCAGGCCCTGAATTCCGCCGCCCACGCCATCGCGGTCGGAGATGGCGACGTCTTCATCGCCGGCGGCGTCGAGTCCATGAGCCGGGCGCCGTACGTAATGCTCAAGCCGGAGACCGCCTTCGAGCGCGGCACCCACGAACTCGTGGACACGACACTCGGCTGGCGCTTCGTGAACCCGGCGCTGGCGGCCATCCACCACCCGTTCTCCATGGGAGAGACAGGCGAGAACGTGGCCGAGCGCCTCGGCGTGAGCCGCGCCGATCAGGACGCCTTTGCCCTGGCCAGCCAGCAGAATGCGGCAGCGGCGATCGCCGAAGGGCGATATCTGGAGCAGCTCGTGCCGATCTCGGTCCCCCAGCGCAAGGGCGACCCGATCGTCGTAGCCGAAGACGAGCATCCTCGGCCGGACACAACCGCAGACGCGCTGGCCCGGCTTCGGCCGGCATTCCGCCAGGGCGGAACGGTCACCGCCGGCAACTCGAGCGGCATCAACGACGGCGCCTCAGCAATGTTAGTTGTTGAGTCAGAACGTGCCCGCGCCCTGGGGCTGAAGCCGATGGCGCGGGTCATTGCCACGGCCGTCGCCGGAGTTGACCCGTCCGTGATGGGTCTTGGGCCTATCCCCGCCACCCGGAAGGCCCTCGCCCGGGCCGGCCTGACCGTGGCGGATCTGGATCTCGTGGAACTGAACGAAGCCTTCGCCAGCCAGAGCGTGGCCTGCATCCGGGAACTGGGCCTGGACCCGGCCCGGGTCAACGTGGATGGCGGAGCCATCGCTTTGGGCCACCCGCTCGGGGCCAGCGGCGGGCGCCTGATCACGACCCTCGTCCACGGATTGCGGCGGACGGGCGGGCGGTATGGGCTCGCTTCGATGTGCATCGGAGTCGGCCAGGGGATTGCCACGCTCGTCGAGCGGACCGACGGCTAGGCCGGCGTGAGCACAGGCGCCGGGCCCGCAATCGAGCTCCACGAACTGCGTAAGGAGTTCGGCAAGATCGTGGCCCTGGCCGGGCTGACGATGACGGTGCCTCGAGGCGAAGTCTTCGGCTTTCTGGGGCCAAACGGCGCCGGCAAGACCACTGCCGTGAAGCTGCTGTTGGGGCTTTCGCGGCCGACCGCCGGAGAGGGGCAGGTCCTGGGAGCCGCGCTCGGGGACGTGGCCGCCCGGCGACGCGTGGGTTATCTGCCGGAGCTTTTCCGCTACCAGGGCTGGATGACGGCTCGTGAGGTCCTCGCCTTCCATTGCCGACTCGCCAAGATGCCGCGCTCGGAATGGCGGGCCGACATACGCGAGACCCTGGATCTCGTCGGTCTCGCGGATCGAGCCGACGGCCGGACCGAGACATTCTCCAAAGGCATGCAGCAGCGTCTCGGTCTGGCTGTTGCGTTGCTGGGCCGGCCCGAATTGGTCGTCCTGGACGAACCAACCTCGGCCCTGGACCCAGTAGGGCGGCAGGACGTCCGCCGCATCATCGCCGCCTTGCGAGACCGCGGAACCACGGTCTTCCTCAATTCTCACCTCCTCACGGAAGTCGAGAGGATCTGCGACCGCGTGGGGATCGTGGATCGCGGCCGCGTCGTTTCCGAGCTGAACATGGCGGACGTGGCCAGGGAGAGCGGCGTACGGGTGCACGTCACAGGCCCAGCCGGCATCGGCCGGACGGCGGCGACACGATTCGGCCATGCCCGATTCGAAGGGGAGTGGCTCGTCATCGACGGTATCGGTGAGGCGCAGGTGCCCAAACTCGTGAGTGAGCTTGTGGCTCGAGGAGGCCTGATCCACGCCGTCGTCCCCACTCACCAGACTCTGGAGGAACGATTCATGTCGCTCCTTGGGGCGGCCGAGGCAGGTTCTATCAAAGTCGGCTCGGCCGAGACCGAGCCGGAAGTCGAGCCGTGAGCAACCTCCGCTCGGACCTGAGATCGAGCCTCGGGTCCATTGCGGTCGTCGCCGGACTCACTCTTCAGGAAGCCGTCCGGCGCCGACTGATGTGGGCCCTCGTCGGCCTGACGGCGGCAATCGTTGCGCTCACCGCCTGGGGTTTCTCGCAACTGGCTGATGCATCGCCGGTCACCGGCCCGGTAGAGATGCTCGGGCTATCGCAGGTAATGATCATGCTGGCGTTCATGTTCAGCTTCGTGCTGGCCATGACTGCCGTCTTCGCCGGTTCTCCGACGATCGGTCCGGAAATCGAGAGCGGCCTGCTGCTGGCGGTCCTCGCCCGGCCGATCCGCCGGGCGGAGGTCCTGCTGGGCCGCTGGCTCGGATTGGCGGTCGTGCTCGTGGCCTATGCGATGGTGGCCGGCTATCTGGAGATCGGTGCGGTGGCCTGGGCGACGGGATATCTGCCCGCCGACCCTGTTCTGGCGCCGGTCTATCTGGCCGGTGAAACGCTCGTTCTTCTGACACTGGCCATCGTCTTCAGCACCCGGATCGCGTCCGTCGCGGGCGGAGCGGTGGCCGTCGTGGGCTATGGAATCGCCTGGATGGGCGGAATCCTGGGCGGAGTCGGCGAAACGGTTCATGCCGACGTGCTGAAGAACGCAGGAACCATCATCCGGCTGATCCTTCCCAGCGACGTTCTCTGGCGGGGCTCGATGTTCGCGCTCTCGCCCACGCAGAAGGTCCTCGACGCGGCCGGCTTCAGCGCAGATGCCTTCAAAATTAGCCCGTTCTTCGCCAGCTCTCCGCCGAGCCTCCTCTG
>DASVJA010000083.1:0-3348 GCA_036386115.1 Candidatus Limnocylindrales bacterium | reverse complement strand
TTGCTCGCGGATGGTCGCACGATTGACGAACCAGTCAATGGGGTGTTCAAGATCTTGGGCGACCCGACCACCCGAGGCTACCTCCTCCTAGCCAGCGAAGCAGATGGTGGCTTCTCCATCGGTCTGAAGCCGATTGGGAGCGGCTGCTGGGAGGCATACGAGTATCCGAGCGAGTCCCGGATCGTCTGGGACATGGGCGATTCCATCCGCTTCATGTCAGGGCTTGACTTGCCGAAGGCTCCGAGCTTCTCGGCCGAGGTGGCGCCCCATGAGGTCGAAGGCCATCTGGCCTGGACGACCGTGTCTGCCCCCAGACTGCCCGTATCGCCGGAGTCGTTCTGCGTGAACGAGCACGGCCAGGTGATGTCCGCCACGTTGTATCCAGTTACTAGTCCGCACTGACCACGGAGTTCGCTTCACGACGGCTGTCGCGCACCTATCACACCAGGCAGCGAGTGCCTCAGCCCGCGAGTCGGGAAGGCATCCTCACGCGTGAGTGCTGCCGCAGTACTGGCAAGCCAGCCACCTTGCGATGGACCCGCTACCGCGCCGGTTGCTCCGGAGACGAGGATGCCCGCTCCGCCAACCCTGGGTCAGGCGGCTCTATGTTGAACCCGTTCCCGAGGCGACGCTCTCCGATTCGTTGCTCACCATCCAGCTCCCCGGGCGAGGGACGCTTCACTTCACGTGGGATCAAGTCGCCGAGCTTGCCGAGGTCCCGGGATCAGGCTATGTGCTCCGCGCCCCAGATGGGCGCGGGCTGTGTGCTATCCCCGGATACCTCGCCGCTGGGGGACGAGACACGCTGGCCAAGGCGATTGTCGAGCGGTGGCCGGACCGGTACGAGCCCTGGCCGCATCGGCGTATTGGCGCGGTCACCGGGTTTCGCTCCTTGGAGTCGGCCGCTCTACGAAATCCAGACTCGTACGCGTAGTCGCCGCCGTGCCTTGGACAGCGTCGCAACGGGCGCGAGCCGACGCTGAATCCAGTCGCTTGGGCATTTGCGCTTGCACGCCAGTCCACCCGATGCTCCGGCACAAGGAATCGAAACGGCGCCCGGTCCGAAGACCGGGCGCCGTCTGCTTTTGCGAGGGAGTGCTAGCGCTTCGAGGCGATGCCGTAGCGCTTTGTCAGAACGACGGCAGACACCATAGCTGCGGTCGCAAGGGCGAATATCACCGGCAGGGGGTTCGGGTCGTTGGGGGTCGCGGGGTTGCCCGCGACACTAGTCGGCGGCTGCGTCACGCCGGCAGGAGGCTGCGTCACGCCGGCTGGAGGCTGCGTCGCGTCGGCCGGCGGCTGAGTCGCAACGGCGCTTGCTGTGACGAAGGTCTGGAATGCGATGTCAGCGACCGGGTCGCCGTTAATGAGGACCCAACCTGCTTCATTGCCGTAGGCTGCGCCTGAGCCGTAGGCGTTGCTGGCAGCTCCGGCCCAGCCGGCATCGCCAACGATGACAATTGCGTAGCGGGTTCCGGCGACGATGGCCGGGGCCGGACTGAGCGCGAAGTCATACCACTGACTCGAGGAAGCATTCACGCCGAGGGTGGTGCTGGCCAGGACTCCGGTATCGAGCGCGGGTCTGGCGGCCACGCCTGCGGACACACCGCAATCAATGCCGCCCGTGGTGGAGCAGATCTCGACGGTGACGTTCTGGGTGCCGTCGGTACCATCTGTCCACAGTGATACCGCGTTCAGGGTGCCGGTGACGCCGGCCGTGAAGGTCTGCGCGCTGGCGGCAAAGCCGACGCTGGTGTCGTGGGTGTTCTGATGCTGATCCGTGGTCCCGGGGACCGGCGACATGAAGACCTGGAAGGATAGATCCTGGCTGTTGCTGGGGGCCGGGGTGCTCCAGGTCGATCCGTCGTAGCCGTACGCGGCGCCATCCGGGTAGTACTCCGGGTGGTCTTCGCCGGCGATGGTGGTGGTGTTAGTGGCGTCCGTGACGCTGAACATGATGGAGTACTGCGAATTGGCCGCCAGCGTGATGCTGGTGGGCGGGTCCAGCGTGAGCCAGGCATTCTGCCAGCCGGCGGAAAGGCTGTTCGCGCAGTCGGTGCCGGCGATGCCCGAAAGGCCAGGTGCTCCGGCCTTGACCCAGGCTTCGACGTGGGCGCCGTTCGTGGAGCCGTGGAAGAAGATCTCGATGGTATCGAGCCTCTCGACCTTGTTTGGTGTTGTGAAGGTCTGGGCCAGCAGGTTTGTGGGACTCAGGGCCACGTTCCAGCCGATTGTCTCGCCGAGAGTGTCGGGGGTCTGGCCGGTGTTCGCCGCGGCGGCCGGTGCGAACAGTAAGGGTAGAGCGAGGGCCACGACTGGCAGAAGTAGTCGCCGGCGCATTGGATGACTCCTCAGTTCTGGTTGGGGCGCGGCAATCCGGTCAAACTCTCCCACGCGCCGCGCTTGCTTACGCCGGGGAATGTATCCGCTGTGTAACTAATATGCACGCACTTAGTGCGACTTGATCCGCCTCGGGCCATCTGCCGGGCCGGCGCCGATCAATCGACCTCGTAGTCGCCGGAGAGTCGGCAATGGTCGCCCGGAACTCCGCAGTCGATCGATGTCGAAACGGGGCGGATTCTGCCGGCACTGAGTTGCAGGTCGATGCGGAGAAGGCCGAACGGCAGGAAGTCGATGCGGCTGGGGCGCCACGTCCAGCCGGGGCCCTCGCCGACTTCAAAGACCATCGCCATGGCCGGCAGGCCGGACCGTGGCGCCAGAACGACGCCGAGGATGGAGGCCAGCGCAAGCGAGCCCGGGATGATCGCCAGGGTGTCGGTTCGCGCCAGGCCACCCAACCTACCCATTCGGTGCGTCAGGTGCGCCACATCGACCCCCTTCCGGTTCTCATGCATATGGCTGTTTACCCGACGAGTCGGCACACGGTACACTACGGGCACGATGACCACGATCTCTCACTTCAGCGCCCTCCTCCTTACCTGAGGCGAGCCCCTTTGGGTGCTCGCCGTTGACCTCCTGCGCTCTGGCCAGGAGGTTTTTGTTTGACCCGCAAATCCCGCCCAGATCCGCAGCGTTGACCGCGGAGCCCGTAGAGACAAAGAAGGACACCAAGAAATGCCTCCCGTACCAGCCAAGCCCAAGTCGATGCCGGTCGAGAAGTACGTCCCCTTCCGCCCTCTCCCGCTCCGCCTCGAGAACCGCGAGTGGCCCAATGTGGAGATCAAGAAGGCGCCGATCTGGTGCTCGGTCGACCTGCGCGACGGCAACCAGGCGCTCATCGATCCGATGGATCCGGCCCGCAAACTGCAGATGTTTCACGCCCTGGTGGCCATGGGCTTCAAGGAGATCGAAGTCGGGTTTCCGTCGGCCTCGCAGCCGGACTACGAC
>DASVJA010000082.1:0-10410 GCA_036386115.1 Candidatus Limnocylindrales bacterium | reverse complement strand
GCGGTCAAGGGCCCGGTTGCGCCGGCCGGTCGATTGGGGATCCAGGACGAAGTTGCGGCGGCCGTGGCCGCCGACGAGCCTCTTGCGCCGGCCTTCCTGGCCTCGCGGTCCGCGACTACCACGCCGGCGGAAGGTCTCCCTCGCCGCACCGACGCCGGAGCCACCCTCTGGAGCTATGACGGCGAGGGCAGACGAACCAAGGCTCCGTCGGCCCCAACGCCGCCATCGTCGCTTGGAGCGCCGGCAGTCGCGATGGCTCGCCGTGGCCCGACTCACCCGGGATGGGAGAATCCGCCCCGGCTGGAGAGTTTCCCCAGGTTGCGCAGCCGTGATGAGCACCGCGCCAATCAGCCCTTGCTGCTGGCGGCGGTAGGTATGGCGATTCTTATGGCGGCCCTGATCCTGTTTCCCATCGTAATCAACGTCAAGGGTCCCGGGTCCGCCGCAAGTCAGGCGTCGCTGCCCGTCCCAACGGGCGTGGTCGACTCTCCGAGTCCGTCGGCAGGAGCGGGCGGCGCAACCTTCTATGCATACATCGTCCAGTCGGGTGACCAGATGTGGGCGATCGCCGTTACTTACCACATCACCCTGGCGAACCTGCTGGCGGCCAACCCGCAAGTCAAGGACCCCGCCAAGATCCAGGCCGGGCAGATCCTGTATATCCCCCCGATCGGCTGGAAGCCGGCAGCTTCCCCGTCGGAGTAGAGGAGCTTTGTCGCCTAGCGGGCCGAGGAAACCGGAGCGGCGCGCCGGAACCTAGCGCGGCGTGAGATTTATGGCCGTTATCTTGCCGGCCTCGACTCGGAAACTGGAGTCCAGCTGCTGAGTTGGCGCCCCGGGCCTGACGACCAGAAGATTCGCCTGGTAGGTGTTGCCCATGTCGCGGACGTCTCCGGGGATCATTCGGAAACCCGGTTCGGCGCGCAGAAACCAGCCACCGACCTCGCGCAGACCCCTGAGTGTGCGGGCGTTCCCGGCGATATGGACCCGGAGCTCTGCCTTCTCATCCATCAGAGAAACGGCGCCCTCACGGTCGCCCTCGTTCAGACACTCGAAGAATTGTTCCATCGTTTCGACTGCACCCATGCCGCGAGTTTAGCCGACCTGGGCGGATCCTCCTAGCCGCCGACGCCACGGACCCTAGAACCCGCCTCCCGCGCCGCCGCCACCACCACCGCCGCCACCACCGAAGCCGCCGCTGCTGAAGCTGCTGCTCGATCCGGAACTGCTGCTCGTGACCGGAGCGGACACGCTGGTGATTGACCCGAGAGCGGCGATGATCGATCCGGGGTCGGGAATTGCCGATGCCGAGAAGACTCCGGATGACCGCGCCGAGACATGACCCGAAACGCCGGAGTAGGGCGCGCTGATATACCAGGTCGGCTGCCAGGGGTGGAGTAGCTGCCCCGCGGCGTCCGCATTCGAGGGCCGGCTCTCATCGACCATCGACCTGGAGAGCACGGCCTCGACCTGTTTGTCCAGGCCGAATGCGACGCCCCAGGCCATGGCCTGGTCCGGCGTCGTGATCCAGGGCACGGCTTTGGCGGCCACCACGTCCGTCATGGACTGTGCCTGAGCCAGTGTCAGCTTCATCGTTCGTCGATAGGCGCTGAGCATGGCCCAGAGCATGGCCCCGTGTCTGGTTCGTGATGGCATCGCCCCGGCCATGATCATGGTGACGACCCCGGCCGCGATCAGGCCGAAGGCAACCAGCAACAGGCCGCTGGCCCAAACGATGAACCAGACCAGCCCCACCACGATGCCTGCTCCGATCTCGAACTCGCCTCGGCGCCTCCAACGCGACACGACCTTGCTCGGCGGGGCCGTCAGCCAGTCGTTCTTGACGGCTGCGGCCTCCAGCGCGCTCTTGAAGGCGGTGAAGCCACCAATCAGTTGGTAGAGCCGATACGGAGAGACGTAATCCTCGTGTTTGTGGCTGTGTTTGGCGATGTCGTCGCACAGGGCCCCCTCCGGTCGCGGAAGCAATCCCTGCCTCGACCCGAGATACCTAATCCCGGTCTGAGTCTCTCCGTCGGGAGAAGTCTCCGCATCGAAGCCGATCCAGCCGCGCGCTGCCAGGTCGATCAGCCCCGCGCTGACGGTTCGGTCGGAGGTGCGCTCCGCCAGAAGCAGGGTTGCCATCGCCGGAGTCAGATCCGCCGGCGGCGCGGGCATCAGCACCGAGTTGTCATCGATGTAGACCGGGTCTCTGCCGTGGCGAAGCCAGGCCAGCAGAGTCAGGAGGATCAGGAGCAGCCCAAGGCCAAGGCCACCGACCGCCATCAGGGCATTGATTTGGCGGCCTCGCTCAAGCGCTGCGGCGTGCTCGGGCGTGGCATTTGCGTCCACGTCGTGCAGCCCCGCCATCAGACCGCCGTCGAGATCGCCGTCTGCCAGAAGCGGCTTCATATCGTTGTCGAAGATGGCCTGGCGGTCCGAGTCGCTGAGGAACGCGGCCTTGTAACCGCTCCCCGCGTAGAGCGAGACCTGGCCGTGATTCAAGTTCGACTGCATGTCGAAGAGGATGACGAGGCCGTCGTCGAAGCCCTTTCGGCCGACGCCCCATTGGTTCATCAAGGCCAGGGCGTCCGCGTTTGCCTTGTCAAGCGAATCGCTCTGGGGTTTGACCTGGGTGTAGACGACGACTTGAGCACCCGTCCGGCGCTCGATGTCCTGGCTTATCTCCTGGGCCTGCGAGATCGTGGAACTCGAGAATATCCCGGCGTTGTCATAAACACGTTGACCGGTCACGGCTTCCGGGTAAGGCGGGCCGGCTGCAGGAGTCTCGGCCATGGCCGGAGTCGCGAGCAGCAGCCAGACACCGACTGCCACCGCCCCAAGCATTGCGGAACGCTTCACCGGAACCTCCATTGCGCTACCAGCCATTCGGGCAGTTGAGGCGCCTTCCTAGAACCCGCCTCCTGCGCCACCTCCACCGCCACCGCCGCCGCCACCGAAGCCGCCGCCGCCTCCACCACTGCCGGTAGATCCGATGGACCCCAGAGACGACATCATCGAGCCGACGTCGGGGATGGCACTGGACGAGAACATACCGCCGCCTCCACCACCGAACCCCCCGGATCCGCCGGATCCACCCGAGAAGCCGGCGCCGTAGAACCAGATGGGGTACCAGCCGACCTGCCGGCCAGACGCCTGGCTGGCGCCGATGGTTCGGCCCAGGAGCGCTTCGATGTCTGCGTTGAGACCAAGGGCGACGCCCCAGGCCATTGCCGCGTCCGGCGTCGTTACCCAGGGAAGCGCCCGGGCCGCCACGACCTGGTCCATGGACGCCGACTGCGCCATCGTGTACTGGAGTGTTCTCTTGTATGCCGCGAGCATCGCCTGGAGCATGGCCCCAAGCTTCGTCCGGCAGGGCATGAACCAGGCCATGATTGCGGTTATGACGGCCGCGACGATCAACGCTCCGCCGCCCAGGAAACCGCCGCTCGCGTCCAGGTTCCACGACCAGAAGAAGAGCGGGATGGAGAGAAGTCCTTCGGCCACGGCCAGGGTGATCCAGAGACCGACCTGGCGGGAAGGCTTGGCGGTGAACCAGCCCTTCTGAACGGCCAGCTCTTCCAGGTCGCTCTTCATCCGGCCGATTGCGGGCAGTAGCCCATGCGCGGACGTTGTCGGAACAAAGCCATCGGAGGAAGCCCGGCTGGCAATCGCGGCGAACAACCCGGCCTCCGGAGTTGGGATTATCTCGGTCTTGCCCGTCACGCCTATGTTCGTCTTCTTGGCGAAGAACTCCGAGTCCTGCTTGAACTGGAGCAGGCCCCTGGCGGCAAGGTCGACCATCGCCGCCGAGACGGTTCGGCTCGACGACCGATCGTCCATGAGAAGCGTTGCCATCGCGGGTGTGAGGCCGTCCGGCGGAGCCGGCATCAGGATCGAGTTGTCCTGCACGTAGATCGGATCGCGTCCCTTCGTGTACCAGCGAAACAGGACGAAGCCGACAAGCAGGACCGCCAACCCTAGGACGCCGATCCCAACGATCGCGTTGGCGATGCGCGCCCGGCTGAGTTCGTCGGCGTGCTGCGGGGTTGCGGCCGCCGCGATGTCGGAGAGCGCCACTGCCAACGCGCCGTCAAAATCGGCATTCTTGAGCAGCGGCATCATGTCCGCGTCGAAGACCCTTTGGCGGTCCGAGTTGGTCATGAAGGCTGCCTTGAAGCCACTCCCTGCGTAGAGCGAGACCTGGCCGTGCCTCAAGTTCGACTGCATGTCGAAGAGGATCACAAGGCCGTCGTCGAAGCCAGCTCGGCCCACGCCCCATTGGTTCATCAGGGCCAGGGCATCCGCGTTGGCCAATTCCGGCGAGTCGCTCCAGGGCTTGACCTGGGTGTACACGGCGACCTGAGCGCCGGACGTGGCCTCGATCTGCCGGATCGTCTCCTCCGCCTGGGCGATCGCGGCCGAGGAGAAGATCGGAGCGAAGTCGTAGACGCGTTGCCCGTCCACGGGTGCGGGATACGGCGGCCCAACCTGTGGTGAGGCGAGTGATGTTCCGGCCGAGGCAAGCAGCAGGAGCCAGACCGCCATGGCGGCAAATCCCGCCACCCGAAGACGCCGGGGACTTCTCACCGAGGTTCTCCCTTCGCTTGCTTAGTGCTTCTTCCTCGCCGCCTGCCGGGCACGTATGCGGCGGACCAACTCCGCGGCCAGCTCGTAACGGCCGAAGCTGGGCATGATGTACGTGCCGGTTATCTGACTCTCGACCTCCGCAAGAAGGTTCATAGACATCTCGAGGCCCACCTCACCGCCACGCTCGCCGGCGTCCCGCATGGCCGCCCGCTGCTCGTCCGGGATCGTGATCCCAGGCACCTCGTTGTGGAGGAATTCGGCGTGGCGGGAACTGTGCAGCGGCAGGATGCCGAGCAGGACCGGTACCGGGAAGCCGTCGCCGCCGAAGACTTTGCGCGACCGGACCAGCATGGCCTCGACCTGGCCGATCGAGTAAACGGGCTGAGTCATGATCAGGTTCGCGCCGGCGGCGAGCTTCTGCTCCAGGCGGGCCCACTCTCTGTCCGGGTTGGCCGACGTCGAATCCAGCGCGCAGGCGATCGTGAATCGCGCCGCCTGACCAATTGGACAGCCGGCCGCGTCTTCGCCCTTGTTGAGCCGGCGAATGATCTCGATCAGTCCGATGGCGTCTACGTCCCAGATGGCGGAGGTCGACGGCCTGTCTGCAACGCGCGGTGGATCGCCGGTTAGGGCCAGGATGTTGCGCAGGCCAAGCGCGTGCGCCCCAAGTAGTTCCGCCTCGAGGGCCATAAGGTTTCTGTCGCGGGTGGTCAAGTGGACGAGGCATTCCATGTCCAGCTGGTGCTGGATGCCGAACGCCACGGCCATGGCGCCCATTCTGACTCGGCCTGTAGCCGAGTCGCTGATGTTCACCAAATCGGCGCCGGCGGTCTTCAGCAGACGCGCGGCCTCGATGGTGCGTTCGATGCGGATGGAGCGCGGTGGATCGATTTCTACCGAGATGACGAAGGAGCCGTCGACGAGTTTGCCTGCGAGGCCGGACTGGGGAGTGGCGACGTCGCCGACCGGGGCTTCCGGTCTGGGAGTCCGCGGCGCCGCGGCCGCGGCGGGATCCGGGTTCGGCGCCGGAGCGTCGCCGGGGATCGGAGCCACGATCGTTCTGGCTGCGGCCTCGTCCTGGTGGAGCGCGTCGATTGCCGCGCGCATCGCCCGTGTGTGATCCGGAGTCGTTCCGCAGCAGCCGCCAACGATGCGAGCGCCCGCAGCCAGACTCTGCGGAACCATCTCGGCGAAGTATTCCGGCCCGGCCGAGTAGACGAAGTTGCCCTCGATGCGCTGAGGCAGGCCCGCATTCGGAACTATGCAGCGGGCGACCGTCGCGGTCGGCGACCCGGTGCGGACCAGGGCCTCCAGGCAGACGAGCGGACCGGCGCCGCAGTTGATGCCGATCGCATCGACGCGAGCCGCCGTCAACGCCGCCGCCGCGATCTCGGGCGTTGTGCCGTCGTTGGATGCCATGTCCTCGCCGAAGGTCATCTGCGCGATCACCGGCAGATCGCAGGCGCGCTGCGCCTCCTCGATCGCTAGAAGGAGCATCTCCAGCTGATCGAATGTCTCGAAGGTGAAGATGTCCACGCCGCCCTCGAGGAGGCCCTCGATCTGCTCCCGAAACGCCGCGCGGGCGATCCCCGGGTGCGGCTTCGGCATCCGTCCACTCGGTCCCAGCGGTCCGACTGAGCCGGCGATGAGGACTTCCTTGCCGGAGGTCTCGCGTGCCTCACGGGCCAGCTGCGCGCCGCGACGGTTGAGGTGCCCGGCCAGCTTCTCTGCTCCGTACTCCGCGAGCCGGAAGCGATTGGCGCCGAACGTGTTGGTCTCGATCGCGTCTGCGCCCGCCTCGATGTACTCAAGGTGGATCGTCGAAATTATCTCCGGCCTGGTCAGCACCAACTCGTCGAGGCAGGCTCGCTGCGGAATCCCGCGCGAAAAGAGCAGCGTTCCCATCGCGCCGTCGAGAAGAAGCGGCCGGCGGCGCAGTCTCATACGGAAGCGCTCGCGCTCCGTCAGCGAGTCCGGCGCGGAGTCCGCCTTCCTCATTGAGCCGCTCGCGTCGAAAAGGCTTGCCAGTGATGAGGTTCGCGTGGCAGGCATGAAGGCGAAGCCAGGTGCGACTAGAAGCCGACGAGCTTTCGGGGCACCAGAACCAGGTTGAGGACCGTGGAGACGATGCTGATAACGATGGAGGCGATAACCGCACAGCCGATGGCCGCGTAGCCGAACTGGCCCTGCGGATAGCCACCGACCGAGAACGCGAAGCCGTTGCCGTTCACGAACGTGTTGACGAAATAGGCCACTCCGAGCAATAGCCCGGCGTTGATGACGAACGCGACCATGCCCATCGTCAGGAAGCCGATAGGCATTGCCAGCGCCTTGACGACCGGCTTGATATAGCTGTTCACCAGAGCGAATACGAGCGCGATCACGAGGACCTTCAGCCAGTCCTCCGGCTTGTCCGTGTGGAACAGGAAGCGGAAGTCCGGCACGACCAGGGCTGCGGCGAGCAGCGCGGCGGCGTTTACTCCGACCTTGATGACGAGCTCGAGCATCGGCGTTTCCTCCGAGATCTGCGCGCCTTCATCGCGGCGCCGCGTGGATGGATGCTAGCGCGAGTGTCCAGTGACTGTTTGGTGTTGGCGCGACCGGCGCGATTAGGGCTGGAACAGTTCCGCGGAAGCCAGATCGCCGGAGCCGGTGTCGCCGCCGACAACGAGCACTCGGCCGTCCGACAGCGCCGTAGCCGTGTGCGCTTCCCGACCGATGCTCATGGAGCCGGTCGGGCTGAACGTGGCGGTCCTCGAGTCGTAGATCTGAGAGGCTGCGATGGCACCGGCGTTGCCGCCGAAGCCGCCCACCACCAGGACCCGCCCGTCCGCCAGATCGGCCGCGGCCTGGTATGCGTGAGTGTCCGTGACCGCGCCGACTGCGGTGAACTTGCCGGTGGCCGGATCGTAAACGTCGCCGAGGGCGGCCTGGCCGGTTGGAGTGAATCCTCCGGTCAGGAGAACCTGGCCGCCCGGCAGAAGGCTCGCCGCGTGCCGATACCGCGCGGCGCTCATCGAGCCGGTTGAGCTGAATGTTCCCGTCTTGGGGTCGAAGATTTCAGCCGTGTCGGTGAAACCGGACGCGCCCCCTCCACCCGCGACCAGCACTCGCCCATCCGGCAGTAACGTGGCCGTGTGCTGCCAGCGGGGCGCGGCCATCGAGCCTGTGGCGGTGAACATGCCTGTAGCCGGGTCGAAGATCTCGGCCGAGGCATTGGAACCGCCGACGACCAGGACTCGCCCGTCGTTCAGCAGCGTGGCGGTGTGCTGCCAGCGGACAGTTGTCATGTCGCCGGTCCGGGTGAAGGTGCCCGTGGCCGGGTCGAACAACTCCGCGGATGCGACCGGGCCATCGTCGCTCAGACCGCCGGTCACCAGGACTTGCCCGTTGGTAAGGAGTGTCTCGGTCTGCCAGTAGCGGTTGATCGACATCGCGCCGGTCCCGCTGAATGAACCCGTGCCGGGGTCGTAGATCTCGGCGGTCCTGGACAGATATCCGCCCACAACGAGAACCCGACCGTCGGCCATCAGGGCCGCGCTGTGGAAGCGTCTGCCCGTGGACATTGATCCGGTGGCATGGAAGGAGCCGCCGACCGTCGCCGCCCCGGCGCAGCCGGTCAGGGCAATGGTCGTGATGATGGTCGCAATGCCAAGGCAGGCTGCGCGACGGATCGTCATTCTGTGGCTTCCTCTGCCGGCGAACCGCAACTGAGCGTCAAGCCTCCTACGCCAGCCGGGACAAGCGGCCCGGTCGGAAGGCCAGTCTAGCATCGGGTGCCGCGGGCTTGCCCAACCCATCCCGGCCGGGCCGCTACACTCGACGCACATACACTGAGGAGAACGATGTCGCAGTTTGCCGGTCGCGTCGACGCGTTTCTTGACGAGTTCTTCCACCTCTATCCCGTCGCTGCCACGGCGATGGGAATGCACGCAGTGGACGGCGAGTGGCCGGACCTCAGCGCCGCCGGCCGCGCTGCCCGCCTGGCCTTCGCCGATCGCTGGGAACTGGAACTGCGAACCTTCGCCGACGGCGACCTGACGCTTGATGAGCGCATCGATCGCGACCTGCTGCGGTCCGAGGTGGCAGCCCTCTGCTTCGATGACACGGAGTTGCGCGAGGACGTTTGGGATGCCCTCGGGATCGTCTATCTGCTGGGTGGCGGCGTCTTCCCCCTTCTTGCCCGAGAGTTCGCGCCGCTTTCCGATCGGCTGACATCCGTTGCCGCCCGGCTGGAAGGCGTCTCGGCGTTGCTGACTGCGGCGATGCACGAATTGGGGAGCATGCCGACACGACCGCCCTCCAGGCTTCACACGGAAATGGCAATCAAGCAGCTGCCTGGGATTGCCGCGCTCGTGGAGGACGCGGTCGGTCAAGCGGAAGCCGCGGCCGCCGAGCCGGGTGTGGCCCAGGTGCTGCCTCGCTTGAAGGCTGCCGCCGTCGAGGCGCTGGACGCCATCGCGGATTTCGGCCGGCATCTTGCCGAGGTGCTGCCGCGCTCAACCGGTGAAGGTCGGCTCGGGCCGGAGTTGTTCGCGCGCAAGATGCGGCACACGTTCCGGAGCGACCTTACGGCAGACACGATCATGGCTCAGGCCCGGGTCGAGTACGAGGCGGTCCGGGGCGAGATGATTCGGATTGCGCGCGAGATCTGGAGTCAGTGGGTTCCGAGCGAGCCGCTGCCGACTGCGGCGCGCGATGGCAGCCAAGAGGCGGCAGATTCGCGAACGGTCGCGTCGGTTACCGCCGCCATCGGCAAGGCTCATCATCCGGCCGCGGACCTTGTTGACTACTGCCGCGAGAGTTATCGCGATATCGTCGATTTCGCCCGCAGCCGCAACATCATCACGGTTCCCGACGAACCGCTTGAGATCCAGTGGACGCCGCCCTTCCTGCGCGAATTCGCCGGTGCGATGCTCGATTCGCCGGGGCCGCTGGATAAGGGCCAGAAGGCGTTCTACTTTATGACACCGCCGCCGGAAGACTGGACGCCCGAGCAGGTGGACTCGTATCTGTCGGAGGAGAACGATCGCCAGATCGATCTCACCACCATCCACGAAGGAACCCCCGGGCACTATCTCCAACTGGTCTACTCGAACCGCTGCCCCTCCTTGGCGAGGGCCGTCTTCGGCAGCGGCCCCTTCATCGAGGGTTGGGCCGTCTACGTGACCCAGGTGATGATGGACCTGGGCTTCCATGCCGGCGATCAGGCTCTGATGCTGATCCACTGGAAGTTCTACTTGCGGGCCATTACCAACGCCATGATGGATATCCAGATCCATGCCGGCTCCATGACTGAGCAGGAAGCGATGGACCTGATGGTCAAGGGTGGTTTCCAGGAGGAGTCGGAGGCTCGCAAGAAGTGGGATCGGGCGCGGCTCAGTTCCACTCAGCTTTCCACGTATTTCGTCGGCTCGATGGAGATGTGGAGCCTGGAGCGTGAGCGTCGAGTTCGGGCGGCACTGGCCTCGGGCGATCCTCGCGGGGCGGCCGCGGTGCCTGCGCCGCGCGTCGTCGGTGGCTTCGGCGAGACTCCCGGTTTCGAATACAAGGCCCACCTCGAGTCGGTGATTGCCCATGGATCGCCGCCGATGCCATTGATCAGGCGGATCCTGCTGGGGGAGTAGGCGCCGCCATGGCCAACCCAAAGAACCCGCATCCGGGCGCCTTGATCGTCATCGAGGGCATCGACGGCTCCGGTTCTACTACGCAGTCGAACATGCTGCTGGCTCGTCTGGCGGGCGTCGGCATTCCGGCCGTGTTCACCTGCGAGCCCTCGAAAGGACCGATCGGCGAGGTTCTGCGGCGCCACTTGGGCAGGCA
>DASVJA010000081.1:0-10040 GCA_036386115.1 Candidatus Limnocylindrales bacterium | reverse complement strand
GGCAAGTGTCGCCCCGGCAAGCGTGACGGTTGAGCTACCGGCCACGGCCGTGATGGTTCCGCCGCCGCAGCTTCCGGTGAGCCCGTTGGGCGTGGCCACAACGAGACCGTCCGGCAGAGTGTCGGTGAAGCCGACGCCGGTGAGGCTCATCTCGGGAAGCTGATCGGCCGGCCGAACCGCGCCTTGGCCCTGAATCGAGTATATGGGGGCGGTGTTCGGGTTAGTAACCGTGAACGTCAGGGAGGTAGCCCCGCCGACCACGATCGACGAGGTGCCGAATACCTCGGCGATAGTCGGGGCGAGGTAGCCGACGCTCAAGTGGGCGGTTGCGGAATTGCCCGTGAGGCTCGAACCAGTGACCGCACTGGAGATCATCGTGTAGTAGCCGGCACTGCCGGCAACGACATTGACCGAGATCGTGCAGGACGACGACGTGCTGATGCTGCCATTTGCCAGGGCCATGCTTTGGCTGCCCGCAATCGCGGTTATCGAGCCGGAGCAAGTAGAGGTCACGCCATTAGGACTCGCCACGACCATCGAACCGGGCAGGTCGGCGGCGAAAGCGACGGAAGTCAGCGTTCCGTTGGAGACGTTCGGACCGACGGCCGCCACCGCACCGGGGTTGATGTTGGTGTTGGCGTTGGTGATCGTGAAGACCAGGGCGACGGTCGTCCCCGGGGTTGTCGAAGCGGGGTTGAAGGCTGCCGCGATGGACGGCGCGATAGTCGGCGAGCCCGGGCTGGCGGGGTCGGCGGCCCCAGCTGACGCCGGCAGCGCGGCGCCGGCCAGACCAACTGCCACCGAGAGGGCGGCAATCATGCGAATTCGGCGTTTCAAGGTAGTTCTCCCTGGGGCTGAGCACCTTCCGACTGCGACATAGTTTCGTCACAGAAGGATGATCGAAGAACTGTAACGACAGACGCGGGTCGAAGTAAATGCGGAAATGCTCTCAGCTAACCGCCTCCCCAGGCGGGCCGTTCATTGTGCTATTGCCCTAAAGCGAGTACCGTGAGCGCGTTGCTACAACTTGTGGCAACACTCCGCGTGGTCACTCCTTCTCGAACGGACCGTGCGTCTGCCTTTTGTTCGGGAAGAGAATACAGGGGTCAATTGTGACCACCGGGACCATTAAGAAGGTCGTGGCCGAGCGCGGCTTTGGCTTCATCGCCGCAGAAGATGGCAAGGAATACTTCTTCCATCGCGGCGGCCTCCAGGCCCCCCTCGACTTTGATCGGCTCGCCGGCGGCGAGAAGGTCTCCTTCGAGATCGAACAGAGCCCGAAGGGCCCGCGGGCCGTTCAGGTCAGCGCAGCCTAGTTTGTAATGGCATACGCGGCCCGGTGCGCTTGTCGCCTCGGGCCGCCTATAGCCCGCACCGCGTCACACGGTCGGCAATCTGACAGGAGCTAACTTATCTCGCGGACTGCATTCGTCTCCACCTACTCCCCTCGCCAGTGCGGCATCGCCACCTTCACCTACGACTTGGCCACTACGGTCGGCGAGCGTGAGATCGTGGCCCTGCACCCGACGGGCGAGCCTGGGCCGTATCCCGCCGAGGTCCGCCACAGGATCCGCCGGGACGTGCAGTCGGATTACTCCGCCGCGGCCAACTCACTGAACGAGTGCGGCGTGAAGGTTGTCAGCCTTCAATACGGAGACGACATCTGGGGCGGCGAGAACGGCAGATACATCCTGGATTTCATCCGGACACTGCGCATTCCCATGGTTGTGACTCTCCATGACGTGCCCACAAGCCCGTCTCCAGAGCAGCGGCTGATCATCACCGAGCTCGTGGATCGCGCAGCCGCAACCATCGTCATGTCGGCAGCCGCCGCCGCGCAGATGGCCGCCTCTTATGGCGTCTCCGGCGACCGCCTGGACATCGTCCCACACGGCGTACCGCATCTGCCGCTGGTAGCCGCGGACACGATCAAATCGAGGGTCGGCCTGCAAGGCCGCATGGTCATCCTGAGCTTCGGCTTCCTGGATCCGAGCAAGGGCTGCGAGTCGATCATCGACGCGATGCCCGCGGTTGTTGAAGCCGTCCCCACCGCACTCTACGTAATGATGGGCGCCACAGACCCGGACCGCCTCGCCCGCGACGGCGACAAGTACCGGGCAACCGTCGAGGCTCGAGTCGCTTCTCGCGGCGTAAGTCAGAACGTCAGGTTCGTGGACCGATTCGTCGGCCGCGTTGAGCTGGGCAACTGGCTCGAAGCAGCGGACGTGATCGCCACTCCCTATCTGGACCTGGACCGCACCGTCGCGGCCACACTCTCCTACGCCATGGCTGCCGGCAAGCCGATCGTCTCAACCCCGTACGCGTACGCAACCGAGATGCTCTCGCCGGACCGTGGCCGGCTCGTTCCTCCGGGTTCGCCCGCGGAACTGGCCAAGAACTTCATCGAGCTTCTTCTCGATCCGGAACTGCGAGCCTCAATGGGCAAGCAGGCGTACGACCACAGCCGTGGCATGGTCTGGTGGGAGATCGGTGCCAAGTATCGAGAGATCTTCGAACGAGCCACCAGCGAGGCCGACTCCGACCCACTCTCCTCCGCTCGGAAGTTCGCGGCGGTCGGAGCCTGAACGAGTCGGTTTGCGCCAGTGGTACCATAAGTATGGAAATCGCTATTAGAGACACATTGCAGCAGCGCCTGCAGGCGGCACGCTACGTGGGTGCCGGCCCTCATCCCGATTGCGCCATAAGCGCGGGACCCAATCCGTCCCGCCCGGTCCGATCGGACCCCGCGTCGAAATGACGCATTCAGGAGCAATCGTTTGACTTTCGAAAACCTCGGCCTATCGGCCGACCTCCTCGCCACTGTTGCGAGGGAGGGCTATACGGAGCCCACTCCGGTACAGAGTGCGGCCATCCCCTTCATTCTCGCCGGACGCGATGTCCTCGCGGCCGCCCAGACCGGCACCGGCAAGACAGCCGCGTTCGTACTGCCCGCCCTCGAGCGGCTTCGCGGCCACGCCAACGCCGGTTTCTCGCCGGCTCGGCATCCCGTCCGCGTCCTCATCCTGACCCCAACCCGCGAGTTGGCCGTGCAGGTCGCCGATGCCGTCAAGACATACAGCCGCGGCACCTCGCTTCGCTCCACCGTCGTCTACGGCGGCACGCGGATCGAGCCAGAAATCAAGGTTCTTTGGAAGGGCGTCGAGATCCTCGTCGCCACCCCGGGACGCCTCCTGGATCACATCGGCCAGCGCACCGTCAACCTCAGCCAGGTCGAGATCCTCGTCCTGGACGAAGCGGACCGAATGCTGGACATGGGCTTCATCCCGGACGTCCGCAAGCTGATCGCGCTCATGCCGGAGAAGCGCCAGACCCTGCTCTTCTCGGCCACTTTCTCGGATGACATCCGGCGAATGGCCAAGGAGTTCCAGACGGATCCCGAGATCGTGGAAGTCGCGGCGCGCAACAGCATCGCGGACAACCTGACCCAGGTCCTCTACCCGGTCGATCAGAACCTCAAGGCAGACCTGCTGATCCATCTGATCCAGCGCGACTCGATGGACCAGGTCCTTGTCTTCACTCGCAGCAAGCTCGGGGCCAGTCGGCTCGCGAGCTACCTGGACCGCCGCGGTGTGAGCTGCTCGGCCATCCACGGCGACCGCAGCCAGCAGGAACGGACTCGCGCCCTTGAGGCGTTCCGAGGCCATTTCGTCAAGGTTCTCGTAGCCACGGACGTGGCCTCGCGCGGCCTGGACATCGCCGACCTGCCATACGTCGTCAACTACGAGCTGCCGTTCGAACCGCAGGACTACATCCACCGCATCGGCCGGACCGGCCGAGCAGGAGCCAGCGGAACGGCCATCTCATTGGTCTCACCGGAAGAAGTCGACGAGTTGCGCGCCGTCCAGCGCCTTCTCCGCAAGTCCATTCCGTGTGAAGTCGTCGAAGCATTCCTTCCGGACCCGGATCGCCGGTCGGAGCCGCAGGAGCGGTCCCGCGCCGGACGATCGGGTGGGTCGCGCCCAGCCTATGGTCGATCCCAACTATCCGCCGCAGCAGGGAGCCGCTGATAGCATGCGAAAGAGAAAAGTGACCTACCCGGTGGCCAGAACGGCCACCAAGCAGCCGCGAAGCGCCGGCCTGCCGGGTGATCCCGGCTACGTCCGGTCCACCGTGGCCACGATCAACCTGGCGGCTCTGGACGTGCGAGACGACCTCGCGGTGGGTCATCGGGTTCGGATCGGCGGCGGCGGACTTTACGCCGGCGAGATCGCAATCGTCGAAACCATCCTGAGCGGGATCATCCCCGCGGCCATGGTCCGCACGGAGGCCGGCAAGACCCGCCGCGTCCGCGCCGTGGACCTGGAGCGAGTCGCCGCAGAAAAGCCGGCCGCTCCGGCCGCTCCGGCCCCGGCCCCTGCCGCCGCACCCAGCCCGGCCCCGGAACGCTGACGCGCGAGCCGGCTAGTCCGGCTTCGCCAGCAGCTCCGGCGAACGCAGTCGGACGAGCAGCGCCGCCAACTCGGCGGCACAGACCAGCACAAATGAGCTCAGGTAGAACCAGAACATCAGCACGATGACCCCGGCGAGAGCGCCGTACGTGGCGTCGTAGCTGGCGAATCTGGCCACGTACACTCCGAACACGTAGGTGGCGCAGATCCACGCAAAGGCGAAGGCCGTGGACGAGAGCAGCGCCCAGCGCCAGGGGGTTCGCAAGTCCGGGGCGTATCTCAGCAGCGCCGCCACGGCCAGCACGAGCAGCAGGAACGAAGTCGGCCAGCGCAACAGCGCCAGCCAGGGCCAGGCGTCGTGCAGGCCGGCGCGATCTACCACTTGATGGGTCATCAGCGTCACCCCCACGATGGCAGCGAACGAAACCACGATGGCCAGGCCCCCGAGAGCAGTCAGCACACCCGCGAGCAGGACTCGCAATGCGAGCGGCCGGGACTCCGGCACGCCGTATGCGCGGTTCATGGCCTTCATGATCGAGCTAGTCCCGGCGGCAGCCGCATAGAGCGTGATCAAGGCCCCGATCGAGAGCAGCCCGGGCTGCGTGTGAGCTAAGGCCGCCTCGAGCTGCGTCTTGACCGGCCCGACCAGATCGGCCGGCAGGTCTCGGCCGATCGTGTTGATGATGCGATTGCTGGGATCCCCCATTCCGGTCCAACTTGCGACGAAGCCGCTCAGGGCAACCAGGAATATGGCGAACGGGAACGTCGCGAACATGAACCTATAGGCCAGTTCGGCTGACATCCCTACTACGTCATCGGCCATGACTCGCTTGACGTAGTCCCAGACGACCGACTTCACGCCGAGCCCCATCCCGACAATTCGCTCGGAACACCCTCCTCTGGAGCGGTCATCCTCACTCGCGCCTCCCGAGTCTCCGAGGTCCCATCGGACCCATGGTCCGCTTCTCGTCCAGCTTAGCGGAACCGCCGATGCCGTTTGCCGCCACTGCGTTGACCCCGCGACGCTCCCCGGTCACGCCTTGTCTTCGCCCGTTTCCATCGAGTTTAGGTCTATCCAGCCCTGACGAACGCAGTAGGTACTCAACTCCGTCCTGGAGTCCGTGCTGTAGCGGTCGAAGAGACGGCGGAGATGGCTTTCGACCGTTCGCTCGTCGATCTTCAAGGCCACGCCGATCTCGGAGTTGGAGCTTCCTCGCGCGACGCGCGAAATGACTTCCAGCTCACGACCAGACGGAATCCTGGGGGCCGTGCGGGCGTTTCGCAGATGGCGCGAGGCATATGCGGTACCGCCCTCGGCCACGGTGCGAATAGCCGCCGCGACCTCGCCGAGGGGCGCCGACTTGAGCACGTAACCGGCGACTCCGCCATCGAGCGCTGCTCGGACGTAGGACGGGTAGTCATATGAGGTGAAAAAGATGATCGGGGGCGGCGGCGGAGTCAGCCGCGGCGGCAGATCCAGACCGCGCTCCGGACCGAGATGGATGTCGCACAGGATCACGTCGGGGCGCGCTGTATCGACAAGCGCTACTGCGCCCGCGATCGTCGAGGCCACGCCGGCTACGGCAAAGTCGCCCAGATCCGCGAGCGCGGCGAGCAAGCCCGCAGCAATGACAGGGTGATCGTCCACGACGGCAACTCGTATCACCCGTGCCACCCGAGGACCACGACCGTGCCTCGCGGCGATCCCGGCCCGATCTCTATGGTGGCGCCGACAGCCTCTGCCTCCGTGCGCATGTCCTTCAACCCGAGGTGGCCGCCGCGGACGGCCCGGACGGATGCTGCGGCATCGATACCGAGACCGTCGTCAGAAATGGTCAGCACAAGCGATTGCGCATCGCCCGCGATCGCCACCTGCGCGCTTGTCGCTCGAGCGTGTCTCATGACGTTGTCCAGAGCGAGTTGCATGACCCTGTAGGCGGCGGCCTCGACCGCAGGCGGGCGCCGATCGCCGTTGTCCCCGTCGAGGTCGATCTCGATGTCGAGGTTGGCCCGAGCCTGAAGTGATTCAGCCAGCCACTCGGCGGCCGACACCAGGCCGAAGTCGCTGAGTATCGGCAGCCGCCTATCGCTGACCAGGTCGCGCACACTCGACGCCAGTTCCCGTAGCCGTTCGGCCTCCTCGCTCTGACCCTTCTGCTCCAGGGCGGCCGCCGCGGTAGCAATCGCTGGGAGGACTTCGGCGTGGAGATCGCTTGCCAGCCGATCTCGTTCGGCTTGAGCCCCGCGCCTCCTGACTCGATCGGAGTACGGCAGCATATCGAAAGCAACGGCCCGAGCGATTGCCAGACGCGAATGCGACCCCTGACCGGTCGCCACGGAGACTACGCGCCAGCGAACCACGATGAGCCAGGCCAAGGCCGTGTAGAAGAGTACGCCCACAGCGACGCCGAAGAGGAGGCCCCAGGCGACGGCCACGGCAGCGACACCGACCGCCGAGATGACCGCCACGCCGGCCATCGCAGCGCGTGCGCGCGCCGGAATGGACCGCGATCGCCAGGGTCCAATCCTCAGCTGACTACCGAATTGCAATGGCAAACCCGAGGCGAGACCTATCGGCAAGACCGCCATCGCCTGGCCGATGACCCCAAGGTGGCCCACCCAGATCCACGAGGCCATAGTTGCGCTACCCACCGCGATGGTCAGTCCCGTTCTGCGTTGCCTGGCGGCCGCCAGCAAACCGGCCAGGCCGAGGACTATGAATGGCGACGTCAGCAGGAGGTCGATCCCGGATTGCGGGCTGTAGTAATGGTCCGCGACCACCCGTACTTGGCTGCCGTCGCTGTAGTCGGTCATGCCCTCCACCTCGGCTACGCGATACCAACCCGCCCGCACTCCCATGTCCCATGCACCGGACGCCGGATCGACGGAGATGACCACGCCGCTCGAGTCGTCGACCACGATGCCACCGAGCTTGGGTATCGGATTGGGCGGGAGGGCGAGAGCGATTGCGGCCGAAGACAGGAAGGCCACGCAGCACAGCGGAAGAGCGGCGGCCCGTAGTCGACGCCGCAGGTTTGCCCCGACGTGCCTGGCCGATTGCGTAGAAACACGGTACCGACATACCGAGTCGTCCTGCTTCTTCCCGGAAACTGCTTCTTCCATGCTTTCCATTATCTACCGGCGATACGTAGAGGGGGGTGCGGACCGGGCCGGACGAAGCGTCCGAGGTCCCGCCCTCGAGGGGGTGGCGGGACCTCGCACGCCAGTTTGCGACAGAAGAGGTCCCGCGATGCGTAGAGTTCCGATTCGAGATGCCTCTCTCTTGGCTGTGGGCTTGGCGTGCGCGCTTGCGGCCCAACCGGTCGCCGCGGCCGGAAATCAACCGAGCGCCGTCGACCCGAATGGCATAGTCGTGACGGCCACTTTCCACGGCTACCCGATAGATCCGGCGCTAGCATCCCACTACTTCTGCCATACGCGCGACTACCCAGCCGTGCGGTGCTTCGACAGCCAGGCCGAGGTCGACGCCGATCTGGGCATGGTAGAGCCGACCCCCGGGCCAGCCGAGGCCGACTCGTCTACAGATACTTCCATCCATATCGTCGTTCCCGATTGGTCCGGCGGTGCTTACACCATCGCCTACTGGGACATCAATTACGGGGGCTCGGCTCTGACCGTATACGGCGCCGTACCGGCTTTGAGCGTGCTCGGTTGGGACGACGCGATCAGCTCGATCAAGTCGGTCAACTGCGGCATCCCCCGCTACTACCTAAATCCCAATTACGGCGGTTCCTACTGGCAGAACAGCTGCAACAGCTGGTCGGCCAACCTCTACTCCGTCAACGACACATTCAGCTCAGTCATAAACGAAGCGCCCTAGTAACCTTCGTGTGCCGCGAACCCAGCGTAGCGTCCGGCCCGCACAAGCCTCCCCGGTGGTGCCAATGCGCTGGCAGGATGCCGCCTTGAATTGCTCGCCGGTTGTGACCTGCGCAGCGGCGTCGCAAGAGTCGCCGGGCGCCGCTCGGCACGCGAGACAGCGGTGCGACACGGCAGAGCGGCCAGAAATCCGTTCCCCACCCACGCTAGACTCAGTGGATACGGAATAGGACGTAGACAGCGCCTCTCGATTGCGGGGAGCCTGAGGCGTATCTCGGCCTACAAGTTCGGATCGGGGTAGGTATGGAGGATCGTCACCCTCCAATTTGCTGCACACGCCGCATGTTCGGCCGACCTAATGCGACCGATAGCTGACGTAGGAGCGGTTGCGCGCTCCGGCAATTCCCCGGCCCGCCAGGCAACCCAGGGTTGCCACAGCCGAGCCAACGGGTGAAAGACAGGATGTCGATCAGAGGCGATCGCATGGACGCGAAAACGCTCCGCTGCTCAGTTTGCAAGCACCCCGTTTCCCTGCACACGGAACAGGGAAGGCGCCGTACCGCACTCATCGAAGACGGCCTGACCCTATGCGACGTGTGCGCACCGTCGGGCAATCAACAGCCGGTCAGGTTCGCGCCCGCGAGCTAGAACTCCTGCGGGCACCATGGCTTGAGGGGCGTCGCGAAGAGGCTGTCGGCAGTCGATAGGCCTCCGGGCCTCATTTCGTCGATCCGTCCGGCGTCGGCCAGAGCCGCTGCCGTGGTACCCCCCAGGAACAGCGAGGCGAGGTCATTCGCGTCCAGGGTGAGATCCGCCTCGCCGTCGGAGTGCGAGACCGTTGCCCGACCGCCGTCCACGTCGATCAACCAGCGGCCCGCATTCCACGGGCAGTAGTCGTCGCGAAGGTCCAGCGTCAGCCGGCCCACGCCATTGCCGCCCAGACCGTAAATCCGGCCCTCCAGCGAAGCCCTGACATCGACGATCCGGAGCCAGATACCGTCGCCGATCATGGTGCCAAGCCGGCGCGGTTCCGACACGAGCGAAAAGAGCGGGTGATCCTCGGGCAGGCGAGAGGTCTTGAGAGTCCGGACGAGATCCACTTCCATCAGGTACCGCCAGATCTCGCGCGTCCCCCGTGGCGTGCAGCCGATTGCCTCCTCAACGGTGACCGTCCCGCTGGGGCCGCGTTCGTTCCACTCCCCCTTGGTCTTGTAGACGGCGTATGCCTCGGGGCCCACTTCAGTCTCGAAGACGACCAGCCGCTTGGCGCCGCCACCCCTGGCGTCCTTGTCGACAAGCGGCAAGATGCCGGTCCACCAATCCGGAGTCCGTCCGATGAACCCGTTTCGACGCGACCTGGCGGCCTCGTAGACAGGCATAACGAGATCCAGCCCTTCCCCCGCCGGAAGCATTCGGCAGGCACCTTCCCGGGGCCAATCTCGCGTGAAGCTGATCTCCCTTACCTCAGCCTCGAGCTTGACGGAGGCAGTGGCCTGCCCAAACCCGAAGCGCTGGTAGATCGCACCCTCGGCCGCCCAGAGGATCGCGAGCGGCTCGCCGCGCTTGTGGCAGTCGTCGATCATCAGCCGCATCATCGCGCTCATCAGGCCACGCCGGCGATGCGAAGCCAGCACGGTGACGTACGTGATGCCGCCGACCGGCAACTCGCCGCCCGGAACCTTGAGACGCATCGTGAAGATGCCGCAGCTGCCGACGATGCGCTCGCCGTCGAAAGGCGCCCACCAGCGCTCCTTGTCCGCGACGCGCTCAACCCGGCCGATCATGTCATCC
>DASVJA010000080.1:0-29221 GCA_036386115.1 Candidatus Limnocylindrales bacterium | reverse complement strand
ACTCGAGGGTGGCTTGATCAGGTCACGGACGTGGTCCATGAGCGACCGGCCGGTGTGTGGCGAGCCGGCGGCCTCAGCCGGTGGCACCGTTTCGGTGGTCGGCGCTGCGACAGCAGCCGCCGACTTGGCCGCAACCCTCGGTGTCTCGGTCTTCGTCCTGGCCGTGGGGGTGCGCCTGGCGGTGGGGCTCATCGGGTCCTCTTGTCGGTGAAATCGCGCGGCCTGTGCCGAGACGGTTGCGCCATTCTGAGCCATGGCCCTGGCGCGCGCTCAGCTCAGGCGATGCGGGCGCCGCTGCTGGAGGCATTCCCCGGTAAGCTGAGCGGGTGATCAGGAGATCCATCGCGCTCGTCCGGCCGGCCCGCCCATCGGTTGCCGGGTTGGTTGTTGCCGCCGCCAGCCTGGCTTTGACAACCGGTCTGGTCTATGTCCTGGAGCGTCTTCTCGGCGCGCCCACTGTCACCGTCTATCTGCTGGCCGTTGTGGCCGTCGGCATGGGCTACGGCAGCTGGCTGGCGGTCGGCACGGCCGTCGCGTCGTTCCTTCTGTACGACTTCTTCTTTGTGAACCCGCTGTACACCTTCGCAATCTCTTCGGCCGAGGAATGGATCGATCTGCTCGTCTTCCTGGTGGTGGCGATCGCCATCGGCAGACTCTCAGCGCTGCAACTTCAACGGCGCCGCGAGGCGGAATTGCGGAGCGCGGAGGCCCGGGCGATGTTTGCCATGAGCCGCGACATCGCGATCGCGGCCACCGCACTGGAGGCCGCGCCGCTTCTGGCCGGCAGGCTGGTGCGTGAGGCGGAGATGGCGCGCGTCTGGATCGGCCTAGGCGACACAATCTCCGAGGAGCGAGTTGTGGCCGACACGCGGCCCGGCGAGCCGCGACCATCGGTGGCCACGCGCTGGGCACTTCACTCGAGCTCCGGTGATACGCAGCCCAGCTGGGTGAAGGTCCGCGAAACCACGATCTCGCACTTCTCGGCGGGCGCCGAGGCTCGTGAATTGCGGTTGCGCCAGCATCGCGACGACGAGCCGCTGACCATCCTGCGTATCCCGATCACTGCCGGCGGCGAGACTATCGGCTCGCTCTGGGCAGCACGCACCAAGGGCGATCCGTTCCCGGGCCGGTCACACTCGCGTTTGATTGCGGCCGCGGCCGACCAGTTTGGGCAGTCCGTGGTGCGGGACCGGTTGGCGGCCGAAGCCACGGCCGTCGAGGTGGCCCGACAGGGCGATGCCCTCAAGTCGGCGCTGCTGGACTCCGTCTCTCACGATCTCCGAACGCCGCTGGCGGCCATCCGAGCCTCTGCCGGGAACCTGATGGATCCGGATGTCGAACTTGGCCCGGACGAGGCCCGGGTCATCGCCGGCTCCATCGACCGCGAAGCCCAGCGTCTGAGCCGGCTCGTCCGCAACATGTTGGATCTGGGCAGGATTGAGGGCGGAGCGCTCCAGCCCTCGCTCGAGCTTTACGATCTCGCCGACCTTGTCGACCCGGTTCTGGAGCGCGTCGTCACGGCGCTGGCGCCGGTCCAGATCGGCGGCGATCTGCCGCCGGACCTGCCGGCAGTGCAGGTCGACGCCATCTTCGTCGATCAGATTCTGACCAACCTACTGGAGAACGCGGCCCGGTATGCCGGCGGGAAGCAGATCACCGTCTCCGCCAAGGCCGTGGGGGATCAGGTCTGGCTGATCGTGGCCGATGCCGGTCCCGGCGTCCCGGTCGAAGTTCTGCCACATATCTTCGAACGGTTCTATCGTGGGCCGCGCCGCAGGGGATCGCGATCCGAGGGAGGTTCGGGGATCGGGCTGGCTGTCGTCAAGGGTTTGACTGAGGCGATGGGCGGCACGGTGCTGGCGCGGCCAAGTGACATGGGCGGATTGGAAGTGGTCGTACGGTTGGCGACGGAAGAAGGATCGGCGGCGCGTGACCGATCGATTGAGTCGGCCGCAGCCGATGCGCCTGCCGTGGCCGAGCCTGCCGGGGAGGCCAAGTGAGCGACGGGATGGCAGTGATCCTGATCGTCGAGGACGACGAGCCGGCGCGCGCCGCCATCGCGAGCAACCTCCGCGCTCGCGGCCACGACGTGGACGAGGCCGGCGATGTGCGCGAGGCGCTGCGGCTATGGGATTGCCGCCGTCCGGATCTCATCCTTCTGGACCTGGGCTTACCCGATCTCGATGGCCAGGCTGTTATCCGTCGCGTGAGGCGAGAAGCCACCACGCCGATCATCGTGGTCTCGGCCCGAGGTCGCGAGGAGGATCGCGTGGCGGCGCTCGACGCCGGCGCCGACGACTACCTCACCAAGCCCTTCGGCCTGTCCGAATTGCATGCCCGAATGCGTGCCGTATTGCGGAGGGCCGCCGGTCCGGAGGCCGACGTGGAAGGTCGGCTCGTCCTGGGACCGGTGGTCATGGATGTGCCGCACCACGAGATCACCGTTGCCGGCGCGGGCGTGGATCTAACTCCGCGGGAGTTCGAGTTGCTCAAGGTTCTGATGAGCCAGCCCGGCCGCGTCGTGACCGCCGGCAAGATCCTCCGGGCCGTCTGGGGCACGGCCTACTCCGAGGAGGGCCACTACCTCCATGTCTACGTTTCGCGCCTCCGCCGCAAGCTTGCCGCCGCCGATCCGTCCGGCGCCGCGGCCAAGCTCATCGTGGCCGAGCCGGGGGTTGGGTATCGGATAGTTGGGGATTAGGGTTGCGGACGGCTTCGCAGCCTCTACTTGTCCGTACCAGTGAATGCATGTGTAGTCGGATTGAACAGCTCGCCCACGTTGTGATTGTTGTAGTTGAGGGCCGCGCCGGCGATGAGGACGCGGCCGTCGAGCAGTAGCGTCGTTGTGTAAAAGGTTCGGCTTTCGACCATTCGGCCGGTTACCAGCGTCGTGCGGTTCGCCGGGTTGAACACCTGGGCCCAGTAGGTTCGGTTGTCGTCGTTCAGATAGGTGATCAGAACCCGACCGTTCCCGAGGGCTATTGCCGCTTGAGGTCGCGTGGCGGTGAAGGCGAGTGTGCCGGCTCTGGTGAACTTGCCCGTGGCCGGGTCGTATATCTGGATTAGCTTTCCTCCGGCGATGCAGACACGGCCGTCGGCCAGAACCGTCCCAACCACGCCATCTGTTCGGGCCGCCGACGCGCCGATCCGGCTGAACGTTCCCAACGCAGGGTCGTACAACTCGGCAACGTCGTCGGCGCCGATGCTCCCGTCGAGCGGAACCCGCTGACCCAGCACGAACACGCGACCATCGGCCAGCAGAAGTGCGAGCTCGGGACTGGCGTCCGGAGGCATAGACGGACCTCGTGTGAATCGCCCGGTCCCAGGATCGTAGATTTGGGTAGCGGCGCCTGGGCCGATGTCTGGAGCCTCGCCCCCGATGAGGAGCACCCTCCCGTCCTTGAGCCTGGTGGCGGTGGGGGACCAAGTAGCATTGAGCGGCCGGCCGGTTTCGGTGAACTTGCCCGTGGAGGGGTCGTACAGCTCGGCGTCCATCGAATACGTCAAGCCGGACAAGTCGGTGCCGCCGACGACCAGGACCCGCCCATCGAGGAGCGTCGTGGCGGTGGCGCCCCTGCCGTGAGTCTGGTACATCGAGCCGGTGGCGGTAAACGTCTTCGTCTTTGGATCGAACAATTCGGCCGATGCCAGTTCCATGTTGGTGTCGAAGTCACCACCGGATCCGCCGACGATCAGGACGCGCCCGTCGAGTAGTCGCGCCGCCGCAGCATAGTCGCGCCATTGGGTCATCCAACCTCTGGATGGTGCGACGGCGACTGGGCCGGGCGGTTCGGTCGGGATTGGGGTCGCGCTCGCGAACGACGTGGCCGAAGGTGTGTCCGAAGGCGAGCTGAACGGAGAAGCCGATGCGGGCATGGACGGGGACGGAGTGAGGCCGGCCGGACCGGATCGAGATGCCCACAGGCTATACGTACCCACCACGGCTATGATCGCGACCGCCGCCGTAGCCAGGGGTGCGATACGCCGGGCCCCGCCGGAGAGGGCAAGCGTGGTTGGGCCGGCTGTGACATGGAACCGGGCGGGTCGGGCCACTGCACCGTCCAGCGCCGCGGCGAGGCGTGCTTCCGCCGACGGTCCGGGGTTCGGTCGGAGTTGGCCGAAGTACTCGTATAGGCGAGTCTCGATCGGGTCGCTCATCGGTCCGCCTCCACGGCTTTCTGCTGCACCGCGAGCGCAGCTCTCAAATGCTCCAGGGCGTAATGCAGCCGCGATTTCACGGTCCCCTCGCGCAGCCCCGTCTGTGCCGCGATCTGGGGTATGGATAGGTCGCGCCCAAATCGGAGCGCGACGACGATTTGCTCGTCGGGCTCGAGACACCCCATCGCTGTCGCTATCTCGTCGCGCTGAGCCGAAGCGTTGTCATGGCCGGCGAGCGTCTCCACCGGAGCGAGCCTCACGTTCTGCCTGGATCGGCGCCTCAACTCTCCGCGGCAGACATTGACGAGGATTTGATTGAGCCATGCCTCGACCTGCTCGGGGTTCCGCAGAGTCCGGCGCTTCTCCCAGCCGAGCAGAACAGCTTCCTGGACGGCGTCATCGCCCGAGTCGGCGTCGCGCAACATCCAGGTCGCCAGAGCGCGCGCGTCGCGCGACCACGCAAGCAGGCGGTCGCGGATGACGTCGTCTCGGTTCGCGGTTGCTTCCAGGTTCGCCTCAGCCATCCGAACTCCCGATTCTTCGGTGAACAAAGGTTAGATGGAGAGCGCCCGTCGATCGTTCAATGTCGTCGCACGGTTGGTGCTTCGACGACGCGTCCGTGGACTGGCGTTGAGCCACGGTCCTTTCGGCCCGGACGATAACAGTGCCACACGGCCACGCGTCCCCAGTCCGCCATTCGGCGCATCCTGAGACTGGATTGGGGCGGATCGTGGGAACCATCTGCGCTCGCTACAACCGATTGCGCCTGGAATGCATCAGAAGCCTGGAGGCTGGCCTGGCCATCGCGGGCCTCGTAGCGGGCTGCAGCGTGGCGGGAGCCTCGCCATTGTCGCCGACGGCCGCGTCGCCCTCGACCGCCGCGACGGCCGCGTCGCCGGAGGCCTCGGTCCCAACTCCCGCGCTTTCCGCGGCCACCTTCACGACTCCCGGCGTTGCCTCGAATTGGAACGTCTACAGCGTCTCGAAGACCGTCCCAGATTCCAAGGTGTGTCAGGCGCCGTGAGCGAGCGTCACGCGGTCCGGGCGCGATCCGCCGTGACGGCGCTCGCTTTCGTCGCGAGTCTGGTTCTGGCCGGCTGTTCGAGTGCCGGCGCGACATCTGCCCCGCCGACCCTGATGCCGAGCGTGGCGGCCTCCGCTGCCGACATGCCGACCGACACCGCCGCGGCCACAGACATGCCGACCGATACGGCGGCGGTGCTACCGGATCCGTGCACGCTTCTGACCCAGGACGAGGCGGACAAGCTAGCCGGCGTAAAGCTCGGGGCGTTCATACCCGATGGAGCCCCGCCGACCAACTCCGTCTGGCCGGCACCTTTGAACGGCGCAGTTGCGCAGGTTGAGGTTGGAGTAGGGGACGGGGCCAAGAAGTTCCTCGACATCGACAAGGACGTTCTCGGCCACGATTTCAAGCAGGTCTCCGGCCTCGGCGATGAAGCCTGGCAGGAAAGCGACACGGTCTTCGTACGAACCGGCGACCTCTGGTTCTCTCTCCACCCGGTCAAGCTCGACAGCGCCCCCGACGGTCAGGCCAACATGGTTGCCCTGGCGAAAGTCATCCTGGGCCGAATAGGAAATTAGCGGAGCGTGCCGGGCCGACCTGAACCTCTCTCGTGCGTTAAGATAGGGGCGTGCTTGAGGCGTGCCGATGAAGCCTGAATTGACCATCGCGGACCGTTACCTTGCGCCCGATCCAGCACAGCGCAGGATCGCCCGTGAGGTCTACGATGGAGTGGCCGGCCTGCCGATCGTCAGTCCTCACGGCCATGTCGATCCGCGTCTCTTGGCCGATCCGGCAGCAACCTTCGGCACTCCCGCCGAGTTATTCCTGATTCCGGACCACTACATCCTGCGGATGCTCTACTCGCAGGGAATCCCGATGGAGGCGCTCGGAGTCCGGCCTTCCCGTGGCCGCTCGAGCGGCAACGCCGTGGAGACCGACCACCGCCGCGCCTGGCAGCTCTTCGCGGACAATATCCATCTGTTCCGGGCCACACCGTCCGGAGTCTGGCTTGCCGACGGGCTGCGAGGCGTGTTTGGGATAGAGGAGCCGCTCTCGGGCAAGAACGCCGGCGTCATCTACGACGAGTTGTCGGAGAAGCTCACCCGTCCCGAGTTCCGCCCGCGCGATCTCTTCGAGCGTTTCGGCGTAGAGACGCTCTGCACCACGGACGACGCGGCCGATCCACTGGAAAGCCACCGGGCCATCCGCGCCTCCGGCTGGACCGGCGACGTACGCCCCACGTTCCGGCCGGACGGTGTCGTGAACATCCTCGCGGCCGGCTGGCGAGACCGGCTCAGCGCACTCTCCGCCAGCGTCGGGTGTGAGATCGAAAGCAGCGCCGCCCTGATCGCGGCTCTCGAGGAGAGGCGAGCCTTCTTCCGCTCGATGGGCGCGGTGGCGACAGATCACGGCGTCGAGACCGCGTATACGGAATCCCTCGGCGAGGCGGAGGCCGACGCCATTTTCACCCGCGCCTTGCGCGGCCTGGCGACCCCAGACGACGCGCGCCGCTTCTGCGGTCACATGCTCATCGAGCTGGCCCGGATGAGCGCCGAAGACGGGCTCGTCATGCAGCTCCACGTCGGCTCTCTGCGAAACCACAACCCGGCGATCTTCGAGGTCTTCGGGGCGGACAAGGGCGGGGACATCCCCGTTACCGTGGAGTTTACGCGCAACCTCAAGCCACTCCTGGACCGGTTCGGGAACGATTCACGGCTGAGGCTGATCCTCTTCACTCTCGACGAAACCACCTATGCCCGCGAACTCGCTCCGCTTGCCGGGCACTACCCCGCGCTGCGGATCGGCCCGCCGTGGTGGTTCTTCGACAGCCTGAACGGTATGGCCCGCTACTTCGACGAAGTTATTGAGACGGCCGGGCTCTACAACACGGCCGGTTTCAACGACGACACCCGCGCCTTCTGCTCGATCCCGGTCCGGCACGACCTGTGGCGTCGCGCGGCCGCGAGCTGGCTGGCGGGGCTCGTGTTGCGTGACATCGTGACCGCCTCGGAAGCGCACTCCATGGCCCACGAGATGGCCTACGGCCTGGCCAAGCGGGCCTACCGGCTGGGCTGATCCTTCAGCATCCCGTCGGCGTCGAAGTCGATGGTGTGCGCCGGCTCCACGATCTCGCAGCGGCCGGTAGCCATGACATCGGCCAGCGCCGGTTCGCTGACGTAGATCATCTCCAGATGCTTCGTGTCGCGGATCCGGACGATGCGGGCTTCGCTTGGAGTGACCTTGAGGCAGCAGGCAATCGCCACTGACAGCGCCTCGCGATCCGAGTCCACAGTGATGCCCACGCGCGCGCCTTCCGGGGTCTTGGCCGTGATGCAGTTCATGTACGTCTTGTGGGCGTCGATCTTCTCGACAACCCCGCGCAGGACCACGTCGGCCATTCCGATGCCGACCGCGTTTCCCTCTGTCTCCGGCGTGAGATCGCGAACTACGATCCGCTGGATCTCCGGACCGGCGCCGGTTGGCCCCTGGTAGTAGCGCCCGACGACGTTCGAGTCCATGCCGAGGCCGCTGATGTCCTTGCCGATGTAGTCCAGCAGCAGGACATCGATTCGATCCACCGGCAGCCGCGCCATCCGCGCCCGGGCCAGAACCAGCAACTCACGCTCGCGTTCGCGGAAATGCTCGTGCGATATGGCCTCGATCCGCCAGAGCCTGGCGTAGCCATTCTCCACAAGCGCCAGCCCGAACGGGATATTCACCTTGGAGGCGGTGAATTCGGCGACCTGCGGGATGAGTTCGTGGAACGTGGCAAAGCCCTGGCGGTGGAAGGTATCGGCGCCGCGCTGCTTTCCGAGGCCGATGGCAATCATCTTCATCAGGCCGCTCTCCACCTCACCGGTGAAGTCTGTATGCGGCTTGACCCTGTTTATCGGGATGATCGCGTCGGCGCCTTCGTAAGCGTTTCTATCGACGAAGACGGGCACGCCCGGCCGAACTTCGCCGATCTCCACGGTCTCCATGCTCGCCCTAATCTCGCAGCCGATCGACTCGGGCGTCATGCCGTACGACGCCAGAACCTCGAGCTGACCCTCGGCGGTAGCGCCGCCGTGGCTTCCCATCGCCGGCACGGCGAAGACATCCGCCCCGGTGGCGCGCAGCCAGGTGACGGTCTCGCGCACCACATCGCCGATCCGGTCGATGCCGCGGCTGCCGATGGCCAGGCAAACACGCGAGCCGGGCTTGATCGCCGACTTCATGGGCGTGAAGGCGGCGTCTACCGCCGCGGCGACATCATCGATCTCTGCCGGGTCCATCCGATGACGGACAAGGGCCCAGCGCGGCAGCTCGCCGCCCATGAACTCGCCGAAGGCGCCGCCTGCCGATGCCATCGGCGCCGGCGGGTCGGTCATGGTCTCGGGAGCGATCGGGGAGTTGGGAAGCTTGTCGCCGTTCATCGTTGCGTCCCTAAATCGTCATCGCGCTGAAGCCGCCATCGACGCGCACAAGCGCACCGGTAACGAAGCCGGACGCGCGTTCCGACGCGAGCCAGATCATGGTCCCGACGAGTTCCTCCGCCTCGCCCAGCCGTCCGGCCGGCGTGTGGCGCAGGATCGCCGCGATGCGCTCGTCGTCGAGCAGCTTGCGGTTCTGCTCCGCCGGGAAGAAGCCGGGCACGATGGCGTTCACGCGGATCTTGTAGGGCGCCAGTTCGCGGGCCAGGTAGCGAGTGAGGATGTTGACACCCGCCTTCGAGACCGCGTACGTGAGTACGCGCGACAGTGGAATCTCGGACGCAGTTGAGGAGAAGTTGATGATCGTGCCGCCCGTGCCGCGATCGGCCATGGCCCGGCCGAAAACCTGGCAGGCGAGCAGGCATGAGGTGAGGTTGGTGTCCAGGATGCGGTGCCACTCCTCCAGATCTAGATCGAAGAACGGCGTCGAGCTGTTGATGCCAGCCGCGTTGACTAGAATGTCCACCGGGCCGAGACGGCTCTCCACCTCGACGCACGCCCGCTCCACGGACTCGCGATCCGAGGCATCAACCAGCACCGCAATCGCCCGCCCGCCGCCTGCCTCGATCTCGGCCACGACTCCATCGGCGCGCTCCTGAGACCGGCCCAGTACGGCGATCGCGGCGCCGGCATCGGCGAAACCTCGGCAGACCGCGCCGCCCAGCACGCCCGTTCCGCCCACCACAGCCGCCACCTTGCCCGTCAGGTCGAAGAGGCCGGGCCGCGACCCGGGCACAACCTCCTGAGCCTCGCTCATCAGGCGACTCCTTCGTGTGACCGGCGCGCGGCTTCCTCGGCGAACGGCCGCAAGTGACGGCCGATATGACGTTCCAGATTCGACCAATACGTCTCGCGAGCGCCCCAGATGGTGGCTCGCAGATCGTCGCCCAATTCGGCGCTCCCCGTGCCCGAGGCGGTCGACCCGTTCAGGATCGCGCCGTAGGTCACGTGGAGAATCTCCCGCGTGTTCGGATCCAGCAGCAGGTGGACCAGCTCGTCAGCGGACGCCGCGTCCGGACCGGGTGCGCCCGATGTGGTGGCCGAGACATGATAGCTGGCCCGCGCGGCGGTGTACGCGCCGAGGGCTACGCTCCAGATGCGGCGCATCAGCTCGGGATCGATGGCGGCCACCGTCTCAAGGGCCGTGAGATAGCTCGTGCCCGATGTCTTGAGATGAACCCGGCCACTGGTGGCTCGGGCGATCCCTTCGTAGATCGAGAACTTGTCCGATCCGGAATGCACACTCAGCCTGTAGCCTCCAAGGCGGCGGGCGATCGCGGCATGGATCGCAACATCGGCCTCCAGTTCGGCTCGATCTCCGAGGTAGTCGATGCCCTTCTCGAAGTCGCCCACGAAACGTGGGGCCAGACTTATCCAGCTGACTCCGAGTCGAGCCAGTTCAGTGGCGATGTAGACGTGATCGACGGGCGTAGTGCGGTATTCGATCTCGTCGACAGCCACTTCGAAATCGACCGACCCCTCGCCCAGGCGTCCAACTAGGTGGCGATACATCGCGGCCACCTGGACTACTGCCGGGCCGAAACGCGCAGCCGCTGCACGGATCGCAGCCGGAGGGAGGTTGAGGGGGCCGGAATCCAGGTCGAGCACCTTGGGATATCGCGACGCGAACGCGTTCGGATCGTCCTCCAGCCCTTTCCACGGCACTGATTCAAATGCGGCGGCGATGGCCGCCTCGGGTGCGTCGGCCGGCAGGTCCGGCACAAGTTCGATTGGGTCGGCCGTGAACATCGTGCAACCGGCCGCGATGCCGGCGTCGATGTCGGCAATCGACTTGAGATGGTCGGCGTCGGCGCCGAAGCTCGTTTGCCAGCCGGCGGCAAGCACGCCGATGGTCGCGGCATCGACCACGTCATTGAACGAGCGGCCGCTGCGCAGGAGTTCGCGCGCCGATTGCTGGGCGAACACGGGGAAGATGCCCGGATTGGCGCGGAATGCGGCCGCCTGGCCCGGCGTGGCAATTCCCAGCCTGTCGCCCGTTCCCGCCGAGGCCGGCAGGTCGATGCGCCGCGGCCGCAGCCATGGAATGAGTTCGCGTAGCGCAGCGGCATTCGCGTGAGACGGCCTACCTACGACGAGCGTTCCGCCTCCCAACTCTGTCGCGGTCCCGTCCAGCCCATTTGGCGGGCGATCGCCCGATGGCGACCATGCCAGCAGCTCCCAGCCGGTACTGCCGGGCCGAATACCGACGGCTCGATTGCCGACGGCCGTGGGCGAATGGTCGGTGGCCCCGACGCTCCGGAGCAGGCCCTTCGCCGACTCCGCGCCCTGGCCGGCCGTCCCGCTCGAGACGTTTTCACTCATGGTCATGCCTCCTGGACCCAGGCGCGCCGGGTCGAAACGAGAAACGGGAGAGAACTCTGCGACCGCCAGAGGAGCGGTCGCAGAGCGTGCGTCGGGCTCAGTCGCTGCTGACGCGAGTCACCAGCTGGGTTGGGTTGACGAAGCGCAGTGCTACGACGAGCAGCACCAGCATCGAGGCCGTGTAGACGACCGCCATCGCGTCGACCTCTTGAGGGGCGCGGATACCGGCACCAAAGACGGCGCTGTAGAGGACCACGACGATTGTCGAGCTGGTAGGTCCGGAGGTGAGGAATGTCAACTCGAACATGCCCACCGTCCGGACGAGTACAAGGATCGACGCGGCGAGGATACCCGGAACCAGGAGCGGGCCCAGTATGCGGAGGAAGATGGTGAGCGTGCTTGCGCCGCACATCCGCGCGGCTGCTTCCACCTTTGGATCTATCTGCTCGATGAAGGGAATCATCACGAGCACGACGAAGGGAACTGTCGGAACCAGGTTGGCCAGGATTACGCCTTCCAGGCTGCCCGCCAGATGAACCTTGTACAGGACGGTTGCGAGCGGAATCCCATAGGTGATCGGCGGGATCAGGATGGGCAGCAGGAAGAGTACGGTGATCACCCGCTTGCCGGGGAAGTTGCGGCGAGCCAGCGCATAGGCCGCCGGCACGCCGATGAGGGCCGAGATTATGACAACGGAAATCGCCACCTGAGCGGTAACGAACAGCACGTCCGTCAGGTTGAATTCAGCCCAGGCGTCTCCGTACCAGTGACTTGTGAAGGCGTCTGGCAGCCATGAGCCGAACCACGTCGTCGCGAACGAGTCAAGGACGACCGTTGCGATGAGCGCAAAGACGAAAAGGAAGAACAGGCCCACGAGGCCCCAGACGATCAGGCCGCCGAAGCTGGACCCGCGGCGTCGCCAGAAGCGCGGTTTGCGCTGCTGATCCATGGTGGGAGCCGGAACGTTGGCGGCTGTCATCAACCCTTACCTCCCGTGGCTCCACGGAACATCGTGCTCCGCCAGCCCAGAACGAGGGCGATGATGCCGAGCATGATCGCGCCCATGATCATGGAAATCGCCGAACCCATCGAGTAGTCGAATTGCTCAAACGCGGCGTGGTATGCGGCGATCGATATCACACGCGTCGAGCCGGCCGGATCTCCAACCAGGTTGGCCGAGGGGAAGACCGAGAAGGCCAGCACGAACGAAAGGCAGAAGGTGATGGCGAGCCCCGGGACCAGGAGCGGGAAGGTGATCCGTCGGAACCGCTCCCACCAGCCCGCGCCCATAACCGAAGCCGCGCGCTCGAGGTTTGGGTCGATCCCAGACAGATACGAGAGCACCAGCAGGAACGCGAACGGGAACCCGGTGATGATCAGCGAGAACAGGACGCCCCAGTAGTTGTGGATCAAGATAAGCGGCTGGTCCACGAGGCCAAAGTCGCGAAGCAATTTGTTGAGCCAGCCGGACGGGCCGACCAATTGAATGAGGCCGTCGGCAGTGAGCACCGTGCCAAGCGCGATCGGCACCACCAGAAGCGTCGTGATGGTCCGCTTGAAGCGGAACCGTCCGCGCATCCTATAGGCGATCGGCACGGACACCAGCACGTTGAATAATGCGGCCGGCACGCCGAGAGTCAGCGTGGTCCAGATCGTGTCCCTGAGATACGAGTCCCCGAAGAAGGTCTTGTAGTTGCCTAGTGGGTCGCCGCTGGACGGCAGGAACGAAAGCTGCAATCCGTACAGGAACGGATACACAAATAGAAGGCCCAGGAACAGAACGCCCGGCACCAGAAGGAGCAGCATGCGGTCCATGCCGCGGTCCGCGAGCCGGTGGCCCAGCGACCTCTTGGCCTTCGGCACGCCGGGAGCTACACCCGCCGACGATGTCATACGGCACCTTCCTGGGGCGCCGCCGGCTCGTCCGCCGCGTATATGAGGACTCGCTCCGGCGGTACTGAGACGGTGGCCTTGTCGCCAGGGGCGAGCCGTTTCTCGGTACGGAAGTAGATGGCATCGCCGTTGGGCATCCTGGCCTCGACGAGCATTTCGCGCCCGTGGTACTCGGCGACTTCAACGGACACTTCGATGCGGTTGGGCGGCGGCCCGTCTACGACGAAGTCCTCGGGCCGGATGGCCGCGATGGCCCGTTTCGTGTTGACCGTGCCGAACGTTCGACCGCTCAGCCGGACGCCTTCGCCGGCGAGGGCAGCTCTGCCGGCCACGACGCTCTCCACATCGAAGGACAGCATGTTCCGGTAACCCATGAAGCCGGCCACGTAGCGGTTCGTCGGGTGATCGTAGACCTCGTCCGGAGTGCCGATCTGTTGAACCACGCCGTCCCGCAGGACGACCAGCCGGTCGGCCATCGAGAGGGACTCTTCCTGGTCGTGGGTGACGTAGATCGTGGTCAGCTGCAACGATTGATGGAGATGTCGGATCTCAGTCCTCATCGCCAGGCGAAGCTGGGCGTCGAGGTTGGAGAGAGGCTCGTCCATGAGCACCAGCGGCGGTTCATAGACGATCGCCCGCGCGATTGCGACGCGTTGTTGCTGTCCGCCGGATAGCTGCGACGGCAGCTTCTTTGCCTGGTCCTCGAGCCGGACGAGTCGCATGACTTCGTCCACCCGGGAATTCATCGCCGCTTTGGGCGTCTTGCGCATCCGGAGGCCGAAGGCGACGTTATCTCGCACCGTCATGTGCGGGAACAGGGCGTAGTTCTGGAACACCATCCCGAAGCCACGCCGTTCCGGCGGAAGCTCGTCGATCTTCTTGTCGTCCAGCCAGATGCTGCCGCTCGAGAGTGGCAGTAGGCCGGCGAGGCAGTTGAGTGCTGTGGATTTGCCGCAACCCGACGGCCCGAGGAGGGCGATGAACTCGCCCCCTCGGATCGTCAGACTGAGCTCGCTTAGTGCCGCTTGCTCACCGAAGTTGCGGCCGATGCGATCTAGACGCAGTTCGGAGAAGCGTTGGTCGCGCACGGCTCAGTTTCCTTCTGGTTGATAGGTTGGCTTATTGATCGAGGTTTACTGGACTACTTCTTTCCGACGTTCCTGTCCCAGAGGTCGAACGCAATCACCTGCTGGTCGGCGGGCAGCGAAGTCGCCTTGGGGAACTGAGCGATCCACTGCTCGAACTGAGAGGGAACGACGTCCTTGAGGGCCGCCTGGCTGTCGGCCGGAGCCATGTCGATCGTCACGTTCTTGATCGCCGGGCCCGGATAGAAGTAACCCTTGTCGTACGAGATCGCCTGCTGATCCGGCTTGAGCATCCAGGCGATGAGGTCGAGGTCGGCCGTGAGCGTGTCGGCGTCGACACCCTTGGGGATGACGGCATACTGCATGTCGGTCACCCAGGTCATGTTGTCGAAGCGTCCGACGGCCGTCGTCTTCGGCACGGTCCCGAGGATGATCGGGTTGATGTACCAGCCGGTGGTCGAGGCAACCATGTCAACGGTGCCAGCGGCGAGGTCTTTCATGGTGGCGGTGGTGCCCGTCTGGTACACGTTGATGTACTGGCCCAGATCCTTCAAGTACGCCCACGTCTTGTCCCAACCGTTAGTGGGGTCCTTGGGGTCCTTGTCGCCGAGAAGATACGGCAGCGCCATCAGGAAGGTGCGGCCGGGACCTGAGTTGGCGGGACGGGCATATTCGAACTTGCCGGGGTGAGCCTTGGCCCAGGCCAGCAACTCAGCCGGCGAGGTCGGTGTCGTTGTGACCTTTGACGGGTTGTACTCGTACAACGGGCCGGACGGGTAGTAGACGACGCCGATGCCGTAGCCCTGAGCAAGACCCTGCATGTCGGCGGCCGGCGCGAGGTAGTTGTCCATCAGGCCGGGGAACATGTCGTTGTGGTCGGGAGTGATCTTTGTAAGCAGGTCGTTCTTGATGCCGGCGGAGATTCCGTCGGTGCCGGTCATGACCAGGCTGATCTGGGCATTTCCGGCCGCCTGCTGGGCCTGCAGCTTGCCGGCCAGTTCCGGTGCCGTTGATGTCGAGTACGTGATGTTGGCGATGATCTCCGGATGCGCGGCCTTGAAGTTCTCCATCATCTGCTTGGTGAGTTGGAGGTTTCCGGCCACGTCGAGGACGTTGATTGTGACCGGCTTCGACGGGACCTTGAGGGAGAAGGTGGCCGGGGCCACCGAGCCGGTCGCGGTGACAGTCGCGGCCTCAGTCTGGGTCGGTGCCGAAGTGGCCGTGCTTTCGGCCGTTGCGCAGCCCGATGCGACGATTGTTGTGGCCAGGATGAGTCCCAGCCTCTGGGTCCAAGAACTAAGCGCCATCTTGAAGTTCTCCTCCTGCTAACTCTCCGTGATTGCTGTGGCCTTCCGGGACTCTCGTCCCCGCGCCGTGTACGAGCCGGTCCGAGCATCGCTTTGTGGCGGCGCCGTCGAGGCCCGAACGATCAGCTGGGAAGCGAGGCCTTGCTCGTGCGTCCCTGAACCTGGGCTGGCAAGCTGCTCCAGAAGCAGCTCGATCGCGACACGTCCCGCCTGCTCCAGTGGCACCGCGACGGTCGTCAAATGGGGGGTGGCCATGCTGGCCATTGGGATGTCGTCGAAGCCGACGACGCTGATCTGCTCCGGCACGCCGATGCCGCGGTCTGCGAGCCTGCTGAGTACACCGAGGGCCATTAGATCGTTGAACGCGATCACGGCCGTCACTTCTGCGGCGACGGCGAGATCGGCGGCCTGTTGTCCGGCCTCAAAATGCGGCGCGAACGGGCCAAATTCGACCACCTCCAGTCCCTTCGCCCTCGAGCTTGTACGCAGCCCTCGTCGGCGCTCGCGGTTCGACCAGGACTGTCGGGGCCCACTGACGTAGGCCACTCGCCGATGTCCTAAAGCCACGAGGTGCTCGACTGCCTGACGCATTCCTCCGACGGCATCCATCTGAACGGAAGACGCGCCGCCAACGCGGCGGTTCAGAAGCACCAGGGTCGTGTCGCGAAGGAGCTGCTGAAGGTCGGCCTCGGACAATCGCGAAGAGCAGATAAGCACCCCGTCGACCTGCCGGGCCATTGCCCGGACCAGTTCGATCTCAAGGCGCGGGTTCTCTTCGGAATCCGCGAGGAACACGGCGTGGTCAGCTTCGCGAGCCCGGGCCTGCGCGCCCTTCAGGATCGCGGGAAAGAACGGGTTGCCGAGATCCGGGACGATGACGCCGATGTTCCCGGTCTTTCCGGTCGTCAGGCTTCGTGCGGCCCGGCTGGGGCGATAACGAAGCTCCTCCGCGACGGCCAACACTCGTGCCAGAGTCTCCTGACGAACCAGCCCCGGCTCGGAGAAGGCCCGCGAGACGGTCGCGGGAGACACGTTGGCCCTGCGGGCAACTTCCCGGATCGAAGTGACTGCGTCGTCTCTCGAGGTGACCACGTGCCACAGAATGAAACCGGTTGCAGAAACTGTCAATACCATTGATCATTGGCTTCAGCGGAGACGCTGTGCGGTTCGGCCGAACCGTGCCAGACTCAAGCGCGATGCCATACGTACAGACGCAGTTCACCAGGAGAACCAGGTGGCCATGACGGGCCGTCGCTTCCAAGTGGATGCCTCAGCGGGTGCTTCGGGGGCATTGATCCTGGAGCCCGCTTGATGGCGCGCGGCTGTGAGGCGCCGACCGAAGTCGAAGGAGCGAACTGATGAGCGCCGCCGAACGCATGCCTGGCGGTGGCCGCCGGCAGTCGAAGAAATCGAGAATCGCGGACGTCAGATCCACGACGGTCACCGTCCCACTGGAGGCTCCCCTTCGGCATGCGGCCGGTGCTCACTGGGGTCGCTTCGTCCGGACGATCGTGGAGATCGAAACCGAGGGCGGCGTCGTTGGACTCGGCGAAATGGGCGGCGGCGGGCAGAGCGCCGAGCTGGTGGTGGAGTCGCTGAGACCGAAGCTGCTCGGTCACGATGTCTTCGACGCGACCGCTCTCTGGTTCAAGATCCTCAATCCGACGGCCGCTCTATACGACAACCGCACCCAGATCCACGCCGCGCTGGAGTTCGCCTGTCTCGATGCCGTCGGCAAGATTCTTGAGGTGCCCGTCTACGACCTCCTGGGCGGCAAGATGCGCGACAGCGTCACCTTCGCGAGCTATCTGTTCTTCCGCTACCCGGATCCCAGCTCGAGATCAGGCGAGGTCCGGACCGTCGACCAGCTTGTCGCTCAGGCATCGGACCTGAAGTCGCGCTTCGGCTTCCGGACGCACAAGCTCAAGGCCGGCGTGTTTGGGCCCGACCATGAACTCCAGGCCTTCCTGGCGCTGAGCGAAGCATTCCCCGAGGACTCGCTCAGGATCGACCCGAACGCTTCCTACAGCGTTCGCGATGCCATCCGGGTCGGGCATGCCATTAAGGACCTTCGTAACGACTACTACGAGGATCCCACCTGGGGGATGAACGGGTTGCGCCAGGTTCGCCAGACAGTGGGGCTGCCCATTGCGACCAACACGGTCGTCACGAACCTGGAACAGCTGGCGGCCGATGTTCGCGATCCGGCCGTGGATGTCATTCTGCTGGACACAACGTTCTGGGGCGGTATTCGCCCGGTACTGAAGGCCGCAGCAGTGTGCGAGACATTCCAGCTCGGGATGGGAGTCCACTCGTCGGGCGAGCTCGGAATCCAGCTCGCGACGATGCTCCATTTCGGCGCGGCGCTTCCTACGATGGATTACGCCGCGGATGCCCACTACCATCACCTCACCGACGACATCATCGAAGGCGGGCTGATGCCCTATCGCGATGGAGCGATCGCGGTTCCGGACGGACCCGGGCTGGGCGTGACACTGGACCCCCAGCGAGTGAAGCGATATGCAGACCTGTATCGCGAGTTGGGCGGCTATCCGTACGATCGCGACCCGGGCCGGCCGGACTGGTATGCCCGTGTTCCGAACGAGGAGTGGGCGGATCCAACGGACGCCTCTGCGCCCTCGCTCGAGCTTCCGGGAAAGGATGGAAAGCCATGACCGCCGCGCAACGCCCAGCCATCGTGCCGGCCGGACTCGTAGATCGAATGCGCGCGGCCGGCTTGATCCCGGTGATCGAGATCGAGGACTCGGGCCGCGCACTCACGCTCGCTCAGGCGTTGGACGCGGGCGGCCTACCGATCGTCGAGATCGTGTTCCGGACCGACGCGGCTGCTGAGGCACTTCGCAGGATCGCCAGTGACGTTCCGGCCATCCTGCTGATCGCCGGAACGGTGACTTCGACCCATCTCGTTGACGTCGCCCGTGAGTCCGGAGCGTCACTGGTCATCTCGCCCGGCCTTAACCTGCGGGTCGTTGAGCACGCCGCGTCGATCGGCATGCCCATGATTCCGGGAACCGCAACCCCGACCGAGATTGAAGCTGCGATGTCCGCGGGCGCGACCACAGTCAAGCTCTTCCCGATCGAGCCGCTGGGCGGCGTGAAGTATCTGAAGGCCGTCGCGGCGCCGTACCCCGGCATGACCTGGACTCCAACCGGCGGAATCACGGCGGAGGCGCTTCCCGGGTATCTGGAAATCGCGTCCGTCCTGGCGTGCGGCGGTAGTTGGGTCGCGCCCCGCGCCGATGTCGCGGCCGGCAACTTCGAGGCGATCGCTGCGAGGGCGGCACGCGCGGTGGAAATCGTGCGGCTCGCCAGGGCGCGCCGGGAGCGCGCCATATGAGCCTGCTCGAGATCGGCAGTGCCGAAGAGACCCGCTGGGATTGCGTCGCGCTGGGCGAAGTGATGCTCCGGCTCGACCCCGGTGAGGACCGGATCAGCCGCGCCCGGACGTTCCGTGCCTGGGAAGGGGGCGGCGAGTACAACGTCGCCCGTGGCTTGAGCCGTTGCTTTGGGCTGAGAACGACAATCGTCAGCGCTCTGGTCGACAACCCGGTCGGACGCCTGCTCGAGGACCTCATCCTGGCCGGCGGCGTGGATCGCTCACATGTACTCTGGCGGCCGTTCGACGGCGTAGGCCGGTCCTCACGAAACGGGCTCAACTTTACCGAGCGAGGTTTCGGCGTCAGGGCGGCGTTGGGCTGCTCGGACCGGGGCAACTCGGCGGCATCGCAACTGAGTCCGGGCGAGATCGATTGGGAGATCATTTTCGGCGCAGAGCGGGCCCGCTGGTTCCACACCGGTGGCATCTTCGCGGCGCTATCTGAGACCACGGCCGCGGTGGCCATCGAGGCGGCCGAGGCCGCGCGTCGGAATGGCGCGGTCGTGTCGTACGACCTCAACTACCGGCCCTCGCTGTGGCAGTCGATCGGCGGGAAGGCTCGAGCCCAGGAGGTCAACCGCGAGTTGATCCGCCGGGTCGACGTGCTCATCGGCAACGAGGAGGACTTCGCGGCAGCCCTTGGTTTCGAAGTCGAGGGCGCGGACGACTCGCTATCGTCGCTCGATCCGGCCGCCTACGCCCACATGGTCGGACGAGTCGTGGCGGCTTATCCGAATCTTCGCGCCGTCGGGACGACGCTCAGAACCGTTCGCTCCGCTTCGCGCAACGACTGGGGCGCGATCCTGTGGGCGGATGGGGAAACGTACGAGGCGCGAATGCGGCCCTCCATGGAAATCCTGGACCGGGTGGGCGGCGGCGATTCGTTCGCGTCCGGTCTGATATATGCGCTTTTGGCCGGGCTGGAGCCGGCCGAGGCCGTCGAGTGGGGGGCTGCGCATGGAGCGCTCGCCATGACAACGCCCGGCGATGCCAGCATGGTCAATCGCGACGAAGTGGAGCGATTGGTACGCGGCGGCTCGGCCCGAGTAATCCGCTGATGCCCGCAACCCAGTACAGGAGCATCCCGTGAGTCAGCTGCAAATCCCGACGGCAGGAGATCTCGATCTGGTTTCCCTGGGCGCCCTGGTCCACCGGCTGGATCCCGGCATCGTTCCCTTCCGGAAGGCCAACGAGTGCGCGATACACGTCAGCGGCGGTGAGTTCAACGTCGCCGCCAATCTCTCCGACTGCTTCCGGATGCGGACGGCGATCGCGTCGGCGATGGTCGATTACCCGATTGGGGACCTCATCGCCGAGCGAGTGCGGGCGGCGGGCGTCAAGCCCTTTTACAAACGCTTCGCCCACGACGGCGTAACCGGACCGAACATGGCGACGGTCTACAGCGACCGCGGACTCGGTGTCCGCGCACCGGTCGTCTTCTACAACCGCTGCAACGAGGCGGCCGGCCGGCTCGCGTCCGGCGACTTTGACTGGGATGCAATCTTCTCGGGCGGAGTGCGCTGGTTCCACTCTGGCGGCATCTTCGCATCGCTCTCCCGAACCACAGGCCCGTTGATCATCGAGGCGATGAAGGCCGCGAAGAAGGCCGGCGCCGTCACAAGCTTCGACCTGAACTACCGCGAGAAGCTCTGGAGCATCTGGGGCGGCGCGGACGTGGCGCGGGAAAGCATGAGCGAGATCGCCTCATGCGCCGACGTACTGGTCGGCAACGAGGAGGACTTGCAGAAGGGCCTGGGCGTCAAGGGTCCGGAGATCAAGTCCAAATCTGCCCTTGATCCGGCGGTCTTCCTCGGCATGATCGATTCCGTCATCGCGCTATTCCCAAACGTGAAAGCCGTGGCCACGACGCTACGCGAAGTTCACTCGACCGGGCGGCACACCTGGGGTGCGGTCGCTTGGGTTGATGGCGAGACGGTCAACGCCCCGACATGCGATCTTGAGATCATGGACCGCGTGGGCGGAGGCGACGGCTTCGCCTCGGGCTTCATCTACGGGCTACTGAGCGGCGCCGCGCCGGCAGAGGCCGTGAAGCTCGGCTGGGCGCACGGCGCTCTGCTGACCACGACGCCGGGCGACACGAGTATGGTCACCCTCGAGCAGGTACAGGCGTTTGCCGCGGGAGGATCGGCCCGAATCCAACGCTAGAGTCGGCGCGGACGCGCCTCACACAATCAGTCAACCCGATACACACTTCCCAGGGAGGGCCCCTTCGGTGCAAGTTGGACTCGTAGGTCTCGGGCGCATGGGCGCCAACATGTCGCGGCGCTGGCTCAAGAACGGCCACACCGTATTCGGATACGCCCGCACGGCGGCCACGGTCGAGGGCCTCGTCAAGGACGGCGCTCTTACCGGCGGCTCCGATTCGCTGGCAAACCTCGTATCGAAGCTGGATAAGCCCCGCGTCCTGTGGCTGATGGTTCCGGCGGCATCCGTCGATGCCACTCTCGAGCAGCTGACCCCGCTACTTTCTGCCGGTGACGTCGTCGTGGACGGCGGCAACTCCTACTATCGCGACGACATCCGGCGCGCCCACGAACTCGAGAAGCTCGGCATCGAGTATCTCGACTGCGGCACCAGCGGCGGCGTGTGGGGCCTGGAGCGCGGCTACTGCCTGATGATCGGCGGCGCCGACGATGGAGTGGCTCGACTCGACCCTATATTCAAAGCGCTTGCTCCCGGCCTCGGTGCGGTGGAGCGCACACCCGGCCGCAAGGGCGATCCGGACACGGCCGAACAGGGCTACCTCCACTGCGGGCCCGCGGGCGCCGGCCACTTCGTGAAGATGGTTCACAACGGCATCGAATACGGGCTGATGGCCGCCTACGCCGAGGGCCTCAATATCCTCCACCACGCCAACGTGGGGATGAAGGGACGCGAGGTTGATGCCGAGACATCACCGCTCCGCGAGGCCGAGCTGTACCAGTACAACCTGGACCTCCCGGCTGTGACCGAGGTTTGGCGCCGCGGCAGCGTGGTCGCGTCGTGGCTCCTCGATCTCACCGCACAGGCGATGCTCGGCAACGCGGATCTTGAGCAGTTCGCGGGCCGTGTTTCCGACTCGGGCGAAGGTCGCTGGACCAGCATCGCCGCCATCGACGTGAGCGCACCGGCTCCCGTCCTGACAACCGCCCTGTATTCAAGGTTCTCCTCGAGAGGCGAGGCCGACTTCGGAGACAAGGTCCTGTCGGCCATGCGCTTCGGCTTCGGCGGCCACCTGGAGAAGAAGGACTAGACAGGCCGGAGCCATCCCGAGACAAGCTCGTTGCGACACGAAGAACCGCCCGATTGCCGGGCGGTTCTTCGCGGTTCGACCGGCCGAAGCCTGTCACGATCTCTGCCGGACGCCTCACTTTCCGAGCCGAATTGCCGCCAAGCGGTGGCTGGCCTTGGGTGGGAGGCTCGGCGCATGGCTTAGCACCAGGGGGACCGCGAGCGCCCGAAAATAGTCGATATCAGGCCGGTCCTCGTGTGTCTCGCCCGGCGAGTCAGCCTAGGTCGCAGACGCGTATGCGGCAACCGGCAGAGGCCGGCCGAGCAGGTAGCCCTGTCCCAACCTGATCTCAAGGCCTTGCAGCACCGCCAGCTCACGGTCGGTCTCGACGCCCTCGGCTATCAATTGGCAGCCGGTGGCGCGGGCGAAGTGACGAAGCCCCGCGATCATCGCCTGCCGTGCCCTATCGGTTTCGAGGTCGGCAACGAGCCAGCGGTCGAGCTTGACGAAGGCCGGGCGCAACTCGAGCACGTGGCGCAGGCTGGAGAACCCAACGCCGGCGTCGTCGACGGCGAGCTCAACCTTTGGACCCAGGCTGGCTATGACAGCCCGGAACGCCTTGTAATCGGTGATCGCCGTATGTTCTGTGACTTCGAGAACGACACGCTTGTTGCTTCGCAGCAGAAGGGCGCGTAACGATTTGCCCGAAATGATTAGCTCGGGCGATGCGTTGAGGTTGAGCCAGGCCGACTCGGGGAGTCTGCTGGATGCCGCGATCGCAGCCTCCAGGGTGGCAGTCTCGAGTTCGACGCCGAGTCCGACCGCCGTCGCTTCCGCGAACAGAAGTTCGGGATTGGTGCCGTCACTGAAGCGGGTGAGTGCCTCGTAGCCGACGATCCTGTTGCAGTCCAGGTCGACTATCGGCTGGAACACCGGATGGAACATTCGACTATCAATGATGCGCGAAATGTGGGCACGACCCTGCTTCGCTTCGGTTCGCATGGAGGCCTCGCGGCCGATCAGCGCTCCGGCCAGGTCGGCGAACTCGACAAGCGCGGGCATCGACTCGGCCAGGATCGCGTTTTCTCGCGATTCTCCGGCGCAGATGAAGAGCGTCCCGATCAGGCGCTGCTCATATCGAACGGGCGCGTGGGCGATCTCATGGACACCCAGAGAATTCAAAAGTTGGTTGTATGGGTGCCGTGGCCGATTCAGCCAGGGTTCTATCCAAGGACCTTCCGTCGCCCGCTCGAGGAGGTGCAAACTGCGCTGAGCCGGTAGCCGCCGGAGCTCAGGATCTTGCTGGCCGTCGACGGCGAAGCCGATCGGCCAAGCGTGCGCGTCGAGCTCAAAGAGTGCGAGTTGTGCTGCCAGGATGCCGGGGAGGCTCAAGACGCTATGGCAGATGGCCTGGGCGGTGGCCTCGGGAGTGTCACCGGCGCGAAGGCCGCGGATTGTCTCGGCAATGAGCAGCCGCTGCCTCGCCAGCTGCGTCGAGTGTTCGACGAGGGCCCGCTCTTGGGTCACGTCACGCTTGACGGCCACGTAGCTGGTGATCTCACCCGAGGCGTCGAAAATCGGCGAGACGACGGTCTCTTCGGTGAAGAGCGTGCCGTCCTTGCGCCGATTCACGACGTCGGCGGACCATGGCACGCCGGCCGAAATGGCGGCCCACATGGCGTCGTAGAACCAGGCCGTGTGAAGGCCGCTCTTCAGGAATCGCGGGTTCTGGCCCATGACCTCATCGCGCGAGTAGCCGGTAACGCGCTCGAAAGCGGGATTGACGTAGGTAATGCGTCCGTCGCGGTCAGTGACGATGACGGAGTCGGTCACTTGCTCAATGGCGCCGGCGAGCCGATCGCGCTCGGAGCGTTCACGCAGCGTCCGGATGCCGAAGGCGAGATCGTCGGCGAGTTCTTTGAGGATCTCGGTCTCGGCATCGCCGAAGGCGTCGACTTCGGGTGCGTAGACAATGAAGGCGCCAAATGCGACCCCATCCTTCAGGAGAGGCAGGCTGATCGAGGATGCCAACGAATACTCTGCGGCGGTAGCACGCCATGGCCCGTAGCCCGGCTCGACCGTGAGATCGCGCGCCATCCGGACCTTGCCCGTCCTGATCGCGGTGCCGGTTGGCCCGGACGAGAGTGGATTCTTGCCCCAAGTGATGGAGACCTCGTCCAGATACCGTGCGGCCTCGCCATAGCGCGCCACCGGACGGACGGTCTTGCCCTCGTCGTTCTCTGCAAAGCCGACCCAGGCCAGAGGGTAGCCCGCCATTCCAACGGCGATGCGGCACATCGCGTCGAGCAGCTCCTGTTCGTCGGTTGCGCGAGTCAAAGCCCTATTGCACTGGCTTAGGGCGGTTCGCGCGCGACCGGTACGGCGCGCTAGTTCAGCCTGATCAAGGTTCACTGCGATCTCGTTGGCCGCGCCAGTTCCTCGAACCAAACCGCGTCCTGCCTCCTTCACGCCCATCACGATGTCGACTCATTCAAGACATCAGCGACGCGCGCCTCAGCCGTTCGTGGAAATGCCCACATCTTTCTATCCTGTCCCCGGCTGGCCCGATCGCTCCAACACCTGACTTGAGGGACCCGAGCCAGACCTGCCGGATACTCAAAGATAGGCAGACAGAACTCCACCGATAGGATGGAAACCCCTGCGTTGCAGCGTCCGGTTGTGTATCCTGCCGGACGTTGGTCAGACCGTAACTGCGAGCCGCCATCGCCTGAAGGCCACGCCGCTCCAGATCAATTCCACGGCCCCGAACGGCCACGCCCCCTGCAGGAATCCGTACGCGGACGAGGCCACGCAAGCCCCGGCGAAGGCCAGCACGAACCATCCGGACCGGGCCTCCAGGGCATAGAAGAGCAGCATCGCGGAGACCGCGAGCGCGCCGAAGATCGTCAGTGCCATGCCCGGCATTGTGGGGCTCCGCTGGCTAGTGGCCGGAAGTCGCCGCCGGCTCGCCCACGAGGTGGACCTCCAGGCCCGGGACTGCGTCCAGCAGCCGGTCCGCCAGCGACGCGCGGCCCACGTGTAGACCGCGATGGGGCCGATGGACGAGGACGAGGTGAGTGATGCGCCGGTCGCGTACGACTTCCTCCAGCCCGCGGGCGAAGTCTGCCGCCTCGCCTCGGATTATCTCGGCGCCCAAATCGACCGCGTAGTCCAGGTTGGATTTCAGGTTCTGCTGCCTGTCTCGCGATGCCTGAATGCCCGGCGTCTCGACGGCAATCGCCACCAACGGCGCGTGGAGGGCGCTGGAGATAGATGCAGCCCGACGCAAAGCCCGGCGGCATTCGGTGGACTCATCGACAAGCGCCATGACCCGCTCGGTGACCGGGCCAACGTGAACGCCGCGCTCGCTAACGATTCCTTCAAGCTGGTCGTCGACCTTACCTGCAACAAACCGCAAAGATAGGTCTCGAAGCGCCGTCAGGTTCGGCTCGGTGAAGAAGCGGTCCAGGGCCAGCGTGGCGCGTTCCGGCGGATAGACGTTGCCGTGGCGCATGCGCTGGCGGAGGGCATGCGGACTCATGTCGACGAGTTCGACCTCGTCGGCGGCCTGTACCACCTCACTGGGGATCCGTTCGCGGACAGGCACGCCCAAAATCGTTTCCACGGCGTCCGCGATCGAGTCGACGTGCTGGACGTTGCAGGTGCTGATGACTTCGATGCCCGCGTCGCGGATCAGCTCCACGTCCTGCCAGCGCTTCTCGCGGGCCGAGCCCGGAACGTTGGTGTGGGCCAACTCGTCGATGAGGGCTACGGCCGGGTGGCGGGCAATGATCGCCTCCGCGTCCATTTCCTCCACGGCCACCCCGCGGTATTCCACTCGGCGACGAGGGACCACCTCCAGGCCATCCATTTGAGCCGCCGTGTGAGGCCGGCCGTAGGTTTCGGCAAAGCCGATTACTACGTCGGTCCCTCTGTCATGGCGCCGGTGCCCTTCTTCGAGCATCTTGTAGGTCTTACCCACACCCGGCGCCATGCCCAGATAGATACGCAGTCGGGCCCGCTCTGGAGTCCCTTCGGCCGTAAGCCGGGCAAGCATCTGGTCTGCGGTGGGGCGGGAGGGTTCGGCCGCGTCGTTGATCATTTCAGCAGCCCATCCAAGTCCAGGTTCAGCTCTAGCACTCGAACGGTCGGCTCGCCCGTGAACCAGAGGAATGGCTGGCTGGTGTGCTTGTCGACGAGCGCTTGCACTTGAGCATCGGTGATGCCGCGCGCTTGCGCAACTCGGTGGACCTGGAACTTGGCCGCCGCCGGGCTGATGTCCGGGTCGAGGCCCGAGGCGGAGGAAGTCACGAGTTCGATCGGGACCGGCTGGTTGTTGTTGGCCTTGCGCTGGGCATCCACCGCGGCCGTGATGCTGTCGATCAGCTTCTGGTTGGTGGACGACAGGTTGGTCCCGCCCGACAGAGTCGGGTCGTAGCCGGCGCCCGCAGCCGACGGCCGCCCGGAAAAGTACTTGGGGTTGTCCCAGGACTGGCCGATCAGGCTCGAACCGACGGTCGTTCCGTTTACGGTGATCATCGAACCGTTGGCCTGGCCGGGGAAGACTACCTGGGCGGCCGCGGTCACGGCGACCGGGTAGATGATCCCTGTGATGACGGTGAACGCCAGCAGAATCGCGACCGCCGGCCAGAGCTGGGTCTTCAGGAAGCTACGCATCGTGAACTCCTTATGCCAGATGAATGGCGGTGATGATGACGTCGATGACCTTGATGCCGATGAACGGGGCGAAGATTCCGCCGACGCCGTAGATCAGGAGATTGCGGCGCAGCAACTCCGCCGCGGGCGCGGCGCGGTAGGCGACGCCGCGCAGGGACAGCGGAACCAGGGCGATGATGACCAGGGCGTTGAAGATCACCGCCGAAAGGATCGCGCTCTCCGGACGGGCAAGGCCCATCACGTTGAGCGAGTTCAGCTCCGGGTATGCGACCACGAACATGGCCGGTAGGATGGCGAAGTACTTGGCCACGTCGTTGGCGATTGAGAAGGTAGTGATCGCACCGCGCGTGATGAGTAACTGCTTGCCGATGGCGATGACTTCGATGAGCTTGGTTGGATCCGAGTCCAGATCCACCATGTTGGCCGCTTCCTTGCAGGCGGAAGTGCCGCTGTTCATGGCCAGTCCCACGTCCGCCTGAGCAACGGCAGGGGCGTCGTTTGTGCCGTCGCCGGTCATCGCGACGAGGTGGCCGTCGGCCTGCTCGGCGCGGATGCGGGCGATCTTGTCCTCAGGCTTGGCCTGGGCCATGAAGTCGTCCACGCCGGCCTCGCGGGCGATTGTCGCTGCGGTAAGCGGGTTGTCGCCGGTGACCATGACGGTGCGAATGCCCATGCGGCGAAGCTCGTCGAAGCGTTCCTTGAGGCCGGGCTTGACGGTGTCCTTGAGTTCGATGATGCCCAGGACCTTGCCGTTCCGGCGGATGGCCAGTGGCGTGGCCCCAAGAGAGGAGATCTCGTCGGAGAGGACCTTGAGTTCCGCCGGCGCCTCGGCGTCCAGCGCCGCAACGATGGCGTCCACGGCGCCCTTCAGAACCACGGTGCCGTCCGCCAGGATTACGCCGCTGGTTCGCGACTCGGCGGAGAAGGGGACGACGGTGGCTCCGGCTGGGGTCTCCGTGATTGGAGCGGCAGCCTTCTCAGCGCCCGACTCGGACGCGAGTTCGGCCATGCGATTGCGCGCCAGTTCCACAACGGACTTGCCTTCCGGCGTTTCGTCGTGGATCGACGTCAGCAGTGCCGCGTCGAGCGTGTCGCGTTCCTTGACACCCGGCATCGCCACGATCCGCGACGCCAGGCGGTTGCCGAAGGTGATGGTGCCCGTCTTGTCGAGCAGGATCACGTCCACGTCGCCGGCCGCCTCAACGGCCCGGCCGCTCATGGCCAGGACGTTGAAGCGGGCGACGCGGTCCATGCCGGCGATGCCGATGGCGGAAAGGAGACCACCGATCGTCGTCGGAATGAGGCAGACGAGAAGCGCAACCAGGACCACGATCCCGAGCGGCGCGTCGGCGTACAAGCCGAACGGCCGCAGGGTCGCCGTCGCGAGCAGGAAGACGATCGTCAGGCCGGACAGCAGGATCGACAGTGCGATTTCGTTTGGCGTGCGCTGGCGCTTGGCGCCCTCGACCAGCGCGATCATTCGGTCGAGGAAGGTCTCGCCCGGGTTGGCGGTAATGCAGATCGTCAGCGTGTCGCTGGTGACGGTGGTTCCGCCGGTGACCGTGCTCCGGATGTCGGTCCCCGGCTCCTTAAGGACGGGTGCGGATTCGCCGGTTATGACCGCCTCGTTGACGTAGGCGATGCCCTCGATGACGTCGCCATCACCGGGGATCGTTTCGCCTTCGCGGACTACGACGACGTCGCCGGAGCGCAGAAGCGAGGAGCCCACGTCTTCGAACGAGTTGTCGTCGCAGCGGCGGTGGGCGAGTGTCTCCGAGCGGGTCATCCGCAGGCTCGCTGCCTGGGCCTTACCGCGGGCCTCGGCCAGAGCCTCGGCGAACGTGGCGAAGTAGACGGTGAACCAGAGCCACACTGCGATCTGGAATTCGAAGCCGGGGGTGCGGCCAACTTCACGTGCCGCGCCCTGGCTGATGCCGAGCAGGTCGCCGATGAATATCACGGTCACGAGAGCGGCCGTTACCTCGACGACAAACATGACCGGGTTCTTAGCCAGCTGGAGTGGGTTCATCTTGCGAACGGCCGGCGCCAGCGCGCCGCGGAGCATCTGCGGATTGAAGATGCCCTTGTTCTTGGGACCGGGCGCCGAGCCGGAAGCGGCCTTGCGGGCCTCCCGGGCGAGGCGGCGGCTACCGCGCATAGTGTCTATTACTGCGAGTGCCATTAGAACAGCCTCCCTGCGTTGTTCAGGAGCTGATCGGCGATTGGGCCGAGGGCCAGGGCGGGGAAGAAGGTCAGCGCACCGACGATCACGATCACGCCGATGAGCAGGCCGACCCATATCGGACCGGTGGTGGGGAAGGTGCCCAGGGACGGGGCCACGCGGCGCTTGCCGGCCATGGAGCCGGCGATGGCCAGGATCGGGACGATCATTCCGTACCGCCCAAGCATCATCGCGAAGGCGCCGGTGATGTTGTAGAAGAGTGTGTTGCCTGTCAGTCCGGCGAAGGCTGTGCCGTTGTTGCCGGTCTGGCTGGAGAAGGCAGAGAGGATTTCGCTGAAGCCGTGCGGGCCGCCGTTGAGCGGCCCGGCCTGGCCGGGCGATGTGGCCGTCGCTAATGCGGTGAAGCCGAGGATGCTTGCCGCCAGGAAGAGGACGACGAGCATCGCCATCTTCATCTCATACGCCTCGACC
>DASVJA010000079.1:0-2173 GCA_036386115.1 Candidatus Limnocylindrales bacterium | reverse complement strand
TCCCGGCACCAACGGCGCCGCGACTACGAGTCCAAACAGCGACTACGAGCCCACCAGGATCGTGTTCGGCACCGACGGGTGGCGGGCCAAGGTCGCCGACGAGTACAACTTTGTCAACGTCCGGCGCTGCGCCCGGGCCGTTGCGGAATACGTCGTGGAGCACGGCGATCAGGCCAAGGGCATCGTCTTCGCCTACGACCGCCGCTTCGCCAGCGAGCACTTCGCGAGGGCGGCCGCCGAAGTCGTTCTGGCCTACGACATCCCCATCGTTTTCGCGGGGCGCGCCCTGCCGACGCAAATGGCCTCGTTCGAAGTCGTCCAGCGCAAGGCCGCGGCCGGCATCGTGATCACTGCCAGCCACAACCCCTGGACCGACAACGGCTTCAAGATCAAGTCGCCGACGGGCGCGGCGGCTGGGCCGGAGATGCTCGTCGACATAGAAGCCCGGATCGCCGCGGGCGCTGGTAAACCGATCGCCACCCGACCGTACACCGATGCGGAAGCCGCAGGACGTGTCGAACTCTACGACCCGTTCGAGTCCTATCGCCGGTTCATCGGCACGAATCTCGATCTCGACCGCCTCCGTGCCGCCGACGTCGATCTTCTGGTCGACCCGCTTTACGGCTCCGGGTCGGGCTGGATCCCGCGGCTGCTGGCCGGCGGCAAGATCCGCGTCACAGAAATCCACTCGGAGCGAAACCCGTACTTCGGCGGCGTGAATCCCGAGCCGATCCCGCCCAATGTCGATGAGGCATTGCGGACCATCGCCAGCGGTCGCTTCGACCTGGGGCTGCTGCTCGACGGCGATGCGGACCGTTCCGGTGCGGCCGACGAGCGCGGTAATTTCGTTACCACGCTCCAGATCTACGCCTTGCTGATGTACTACCTCGCCGAGCATCGCGGCCTGCGGCAGCCCGTCGTCAAGACGGTCAACGAGACGTCTATGGCGGAGCGGCTCGGTGAGCGCTACGGCGTCGAGGTCCACGAAGTCCCCGTCGGTTTCAAGTACGTCGGCCCCGAGATGATCAGGACGGGCGCCATGATGGGCGGGGAAGAGTCGGGCGGTTATGGGTTCGGGATGCATCTACCCGAGCGGGACGGCATCTTCACCGACTTGATGCTGCTGGACCTTTTCCTGCGCGAGAAGGATGCCGGCCGTTGGCCGGTCTCGAATGCCATCGCCCACCTCCACGAAATCGCCGGCCCTTCCTGCTACCGCCGTGTGGACGTCCATTTCGATCGGGCGGTCTATCCGGCCCTCAAGGATCGGCTCCTTGTGGAGCTGCCCCAGCGGGCGCCAAAGGATCTGGCCGGGCGGCCGGTCGTGCGGACCCAGACGCTCTCCACCAACGACGGCTTCAAGTTCTTCGGCGACGATGGATCGTGGCTGCTGGTTCGTTTCAGCGGCACCGAGCCTCTCGTGCGCGTCTACACGGAGGCTGCCTCCTACGCTGCCGTGGATGCCAACCTGGTCGCCGGCGAAGCCATCGTTCGAGCCGGATAAGGCGCGATTCGGGCGCTGCCGCCGGCGCCGGCGCGGACCGGCACAAAGTACTAGCAACTTAAGCGATTACCAGGCGGAAAGGGCCTTCGGATCGCCGCTCGCAGCTGTACAGTGGACGCCTGGCTACCCACCGCCGCGACCCCGTGGCCGGGCAGCAAAACTCTTCGGGGCATGCAGGGCGACGGAGGGTCATTGGCGATGAATAGCTCTCTCATCGGGAAGGTCGAGAAGGCAAACCGCTACGCCCGCGAGCTGGATCGGATTTCGTTCCAACAGCTCGCGGTCACGTTTAACGGCGACAACGACACCCACACTGTCACACTCGACACCGAGGCCTGGCACTGCACCTGCCATTTCTTTGAGAGCTGGAACTCCTGCGTTCACGTCCTGGCCCTGCAAAAGATTCTGGGCGTGATGCTTCCCGAGGCCGCTCAGGTCTCGATCTTCACCTCGCAGCCGGCCGTCCCTGCCTGAGCATCCGGCGCGCCGGAATGACGCTCCGGCCTGGCGCGACTACTCCGAATCTGGTCTTGCTGCGATACTGGGGGAGTTCGTGCAACAGCGAGGAGCAGTCGTGAAGATGTCACGCGTGCGCATGTGGGCGATTGTCGCCGCGGTCGTGGTCCTGGCTATGGCCTTCTCGGCGTGCACCGCCGCCCAGCCAAAGCC
>DASVJA010000078.1:0-6347 GCA_036386115.1 Candidatus Limnocylindrales bacterium | reverse complement strand
ACTTCGCGGCCGGCATGTCCGGCGGAGTGGCCTACATCCTCGACGAGAGCGGCGAGGGCGGAGCGGCCGGCGGCGGTTTCGAACGTGTCTGCAACAAGGAGATGGTCCAGCTGTTCCCGCTCTCCGATCCGGACGAGTCGGAGCTGATCCGCCGCCTGCTGGAACGCCACGTCGAGTACACAGGCAGCACCCGCGCAAAGGTGCTGTTGGACGAGTGGCCAACGACCGTGCGCAGGTTCATCCGCGTCGTTCCGAACGACTACCGCCGCGTCATCGAGGCTCAGGCCAAGATGCGGGCCAGCGGTCTCTCTCAGGAGGAGGCCGAAATGGCCGCCTTCGAAGAGAACGTTCTCGACGCCAAACGAGTGGCAGGGAACTAGACGATGGGTAAGCCGACAGGTTTCATGGAGTTCAAGCGCGAGCCGGCTCACGTCCGCGCGCCGCTGGAGCGCATAAAGGACTGGAGCGAAACGCACCCGGACTACGAGGAGAAGACGCTCAAGCAGCAGGGCGCGCGGTGCATGGACTGCGGGATCCCCTATTGCCACAGCGGCGCCCTCGTAAACGGCCTGGCGATGGGTTGCCCCATCCACAACCTAATCCCTGAGTGGAACGACCTCGTCTTCCGCGGCCAGTGGCATGAGGCGATCATCCGCCTTCACAAGACCAACAACTTCCCGGAGTTCACCGGCCGCGTCTGCCCGGCACCCTGCGAAGGCTCCTGCACGCTCGGCATCAATCAGCCGGCGGTGACGATCAAGACAATCGAGAACGAGATCATCGAGCACGCCTTCCGTGAGGGTTGGATCGTGCCCGAGCCGCCGCTGGCCCGGACCGGCATGAAGGTTGCCGTGGTCGGCAGCGGCCCTTCTGGTCTTTCGGCCGCGGCCCAGCTGAACCGAGCCGGCCATCAGGTCACGGTCTTCGAACGCGACGACCGCATCGGCGGTCTGCTCCTCTACGGCATCCCGAACATGAAGCTGGACAAGTCCGTCGTCGAGCGGCGCGTAAAGCTGCTCGAGGCCGAGGGCATCACATTCAAGACCGGCGTTGCCGTCGGAACGGACATCAAAGCCGCAAAGCTGGTCAAGGACTTCGATGCGGTTGTTCTCGCCGTGGGCTCGACCGTCCCGCGGGACCTCAAGGTCGAGGGCCGGGATCTAGAGGGCGTTCATTTCGCGATGGAGTTCCTGACCGCCAGCACGAAGGCGCTCCTCACCGGAGCCTCCCCGGCCATCACCGCGGCCGGCAAGAACGTCATCGTCATCGGCGGCGGCGACACCGGCACGGACTGCGTGGGTACTTCGATCCGCCAGGGCGCCAAGAGCGTCACCCAGCTCGAGATCCTGCCCAGGCCGCCGGAAACCAGAGCCGCGGATAACCCATGGCCGCAGTGGCCCAAGACCTACAAGATGGACTACGGCCAGGAGGAGGCCGCCGCTCTCTGGGGAGCGGACCCGCGCAGTTACCTGGTGAATACCCGCCGCCTGGTCGGCGAGGCCGGCACGGTCAAGACGATCGAAACGGTGGACATCGAATGGGTCCATTCCCCCGGCGCTCGCCCCGAGATGCGCGAAGTCGCCGGTTCGGAGAAGTCACTAGACGCGGATCTGGTGCTGATCGCCATGGGTTTTGTCGGGCCTGAGCCCACGCTCCCGGAAGCCTTCGGCTGCAAGCTGGACCATCGGGGCAACATCGTTCACGACGACGACTTCATGACCACCGCTTCGGGTGTCTTCGCGGCAGGCGACTGCTCGCGCGGCCAGTCGCTCGTGGTCTGGGCCATCAACGAGGGCCGTAGCGCGGCTCGCGCCGTGGACAAGTACCTGATGTTCGGGGAGTCGGTTCTTCCGGACTATTAGTCCGGCCGAAGCTCGACGAGGCGCCAACCGTCGCCCGCCTGCTCCACGCCCCAGAGTCGGTCCTGCGCGTCCAAGGCGATTGCCGTGATCGGTTGTACCCCGCCCGCGGCTGCAGACCCCTGGGCAGAAACCCTGCCGTCCTTGTCTCGCCACTGGGCCGTGCCCGACTCGTTCGAATAGAGCGCCGACGCGCCGTTCTGGCCGGCTGCAGCCAGATCCGCCGCCGCCAGAGCCGGCTCGATCATGCCAACGCCGCCGCCGTTCGAATCGAGCCAGCCCGGAGGAGACCCAGCGGTCAGGACCTTGTCGCCGACGGCGACCAGCTTCCCCGCCGAAGCCTTGCTGTCACCGCCGGCCTTGCTGCTCGGACCCTGGCCGGTCAAGTCAACACTGATCATGAGTCCGCTCGACGGGTCCACCACAACAAACGCCCGCGTGCCAACAACCGCCAGGTCCCCGGTCATCGGGAATCCGTCCGTAACATCGACACGAGCATCTGCGGCGTGCAGGGATGTATCCACGAGAAGTAGCGAACGCACCCAGTTGCGCGCGACAACCGCCGTTCCGGAAGCTTCAAAGGCGATCCCCGAGACCCAAGGCTCTGCGCCGGGCGCCGGGTCAGGCTGGAAGTCGGCGCCGGGATCCGGCAGCGTCAACTGCACGGCCGTGTCCGCCGTCGGGTCGTAGACCGCGATTGACTTCCCGGTCCCCACCCAGATTTGGCCGCTCGGCGAGATCGCGATCCGGGATTTGGCCGCGTCGAACGAGGTGCCGGCCAGCGGTCGCTTCTGTTGAAGCGCCGCATTTCCGATGTCGTAGCGGAACAGATCGATCGGAGCGCCCGGTGCTCCGCCCAGGAACCAGAGCGAATCCCGGGCCGGATCCGACACGAGCACGCTCACCGGACCGGGCAGATCCACCGCAGGCTCGATCGCAAGTACACCTGCGGAGGCGACGGCCGTCGGCAGAGCCGTGCCGACCGAACCGGGATTTGCCGGATCGACCGACAGCATGACCACGGCGCTCCCGTCGGCCGACTCGAGGGCCAGCATCCGACCGTCGGGCGACCACAAGCGTGGCTGGAGGCTCGTGTACGTCCTCGTGTCGTCCGAGTGGGGATCGGTGACCAGGCCGGACGCGGAGAGGTCCAGAAGGGTCTTGGAGCCGTCGGCGGCGACGATCCGCTGCACGCCACCGGCCAGGTCAGACACCAGGCCCGGTCCGGCACCGGATGGGATCTGCCACTGCCCCGCCGCGGCCGCCTGCGGTGCGGACCTGGAGCCGGCGTCCAGGATGTCCACCGCAGCGCCGCGCAACGCGAAGAAGCGATCGTCATCGAGCCAACTCAGGAACCGGAACCCCTGGAACGCCTGCGTCTTGCCCGCGCCGATGTCTGCAACCACAAGATCCGCGTCGGATCCGGCCGCCAGCCTCGTCCCGCTCGGGTTGAAGGCCATTTCTCCACGTACGCCGGGCACCGTCACCGCGACCTTGCCGGTGGCGAAGTCGACCACGTCCACGTGGCCCTTCCAGCCGTGCAGCATCGCGTCCTGGTCCGTGCAATCCATGTGGCCCTTCAGAACGTACTTACCGTCCGGCGACCAGCCGAAGACGGTCACGTTCTCCACCGACTTGTCCGGGTGGCCGTCGCGGTACCAGTCCACGATCGTGTCGCCTTCGCAGGCCGGCTGGCCAACGACAAGCGCCGCCGCGCCGTGGCCGTTGGCGATGGCCGTGCCGTACCAGGGATAGGCATCGTACTTGGGGACGAACGTATCCGTTAACGCCCAGACATGGCCGTCGCCGTCGATCAAGTGGCCTGCGTCCAGCCAACCCTCGTTTGGTCCAAAGGTGCCGACCAGCCGGCCATCGCGGTCGTAGATACGGCTGTTCACCCTGTCAACCACGAGCAAGTAAACACCATCGGGCTCCCAACCGAAGCGGCCGTTGTTGAGCGGGACTCGCGTGACCACGCCCGTCCCCGCCCGGGCGGCGGGTCCGGCCGGAGAGCCCGTCGCCGCAGGCGATGCACCTCGCAGGTTGAGCAAGCCGGCGGTAGCTACCAGCGCCACCAGCACCGTGGCGCCCAATAGCGGCAGTGCAGCACGCCGTCGGGAGAGCGCCGGCCGGATCGGGCTCAACCGCACTCGTTCGGCCCCGACAGGGATATCGACCCCGCGCTTGAGCGGCCGATCGGCCCAGGCGCCGTCGAGAACTGCGGCGGTTCGCCGGAATCCGCCCATCAGGCTTCGGCATCGCCGACAGGCGGACAGGTGCGCAAGTTCGGCCGGTTGAGCGGCAATCTCGACCGGCAGGCCCGCCCCGGCCAGCTCGTCGAGTCTTCGCTCGTCGATGTGATTTCGCCGCAGCATCGCGCTCAGTATGCTCATCGCCCGTTCCCTCCGTCCGGCACAGCAACCGGTTCGTCGTGCGCCAATGACCGGGCCAACTTGCGACGAGCCCGCCAGACGCTCGAATAGACCGTGCCCGCAGCCACGCCCATCAACTCCGCGGCCTCGTCCTGTCGATACCCCATCCCGAACACAAGCGTCACAGCCAACCGCTCGCGCTCCGGCAGCCCGGCTATCGCGCCGGCAACGTCCACGTCCGGCATCTCGACGAGAGGTAGCCGCTCCATGTGCTCCGCGTCGATATCGGCGACGTTGCGCCGGCGGGCGCGGCCTGCGCCCCGAATGGCCATTCTGCGAACCCATGCCCGCAGCTTCGCCGGGTCGCGCAACTGGTGAAGATGGCCGCGCGCTTGGAGGAGCGCATCCTGGGCCACATCCTCGGCATCGCCGCCCGCGCCCAGGGCAGGCGCCAGTGCCACAAGATCGCCGAACAAGGCCGCGTATTGAGAATCGAACCCCTCAGCGTCGATCATCGTCCCCCTCGTGACAGCTTCCATACCACTCTAGTGCGATCCGGGCCGCGCCGCCTTTACTCCGAGCCGCAATTTCGGGAGAAGTGCCTTCTCTGAGCGAGGCTGCTCATCTATCGTTGGCTCATGCGGCCGATGGATCATGAAACCGAGCGGATCAACCGAATCTACGACCGACGCGCCGGCAAACCCGACGGTCCCAGGGGAGATGCCAACCTGCGCTGGCTCTGCGCCCAGGCCGACGGTGAGACGCTAGAAGTCGGGATCGGAAAGGGCAGAACGCTGCCCTTCTACCCACCTGGGACCCACCTGACCGGCATCGAGCTGAGCAGCGTTGGGCTCGCGGTCGCAGAGCGGCGAGCACGACAGCTCGGGATCCCGGCGGCGCTGCGCCGTGGCGATGCCGCGGCTCTCCCCTACCCCGACGACCACTTCGACACGGTCGTCTTCGCCTTCGTGCTATGCACCGTCCCGGACGATCGGAAGGCCGTGGCGGAGGCCGTGCGCGTCCTTCGGCCGGGAGGTCGGCTGCTGCTGGTGGAGCACGTGCGCAGCCCCAATATCGTGGTGCGAGCGCTAGAGCGTCTTCTGGACCCGATCGAGGTCCACCGCATGGGCGACCACCTCATGCGCGAGCCGCTCAACCATGTTCTGGCGGAGGGCATGGAGGTCGCGTATCTCGAGCGCCGGATGTTCGGCATTGTCGAACGGCTTGCGGCCCGGAAGCCGGAGGCAGACGAACTCGAGGAGGCCGGCTAGTTCGAGCGCCTAGTTGGAAGGCGCCGGCGAGACCTTCTGCCCGGGCGACGGATCTGGAATGCCCTGGTATTGGGCTTGCGGCACCCAGCCGAAATCAGCCATCGGCCAGTACCTGATCCAGGCGCGACCGATCACGGCGGACTTGGCGATAGGCCCGAAGTAGCGCGAATCCGACGAGGCCGCGCGATGGTCGCCCATGACAAACAGGTCTCCGGCGGGAACAAGCCAACTGGATATGCCGTTCAACGGCACCGTCGGCTGGCCGTCGTAAACGTAGGGCTCAACAAGCCGGACGCCGTTGACCCAGACGGCTCCATCGTGGATTTCGACTAGATCCCCGGCCAGCCCAATGACTCGCTTGATGTACGGGTCGGAGGCCGGTCCTCCTTCCACGTTGGCCGGAGGGTTGAAGACGATGACATCGCCGCGCCGGTAGTCGGTGAAGACCGGCGAGAGCTTGTCGACGAGGACCATCTGTTCCGGCTGAAGCGTCCGCTCCATCGAAACCATGTAGATCTTGTAGGGCTGGGCGACGAAATGCTGGACGACGAAGAAGATGATGACGGTCAGCAGGACCGTTTCAACGATCTCGAGGAGGCAACCACGCGTCCGGGCGGCGGCGCTCTTCTGGGGCGGCGCAGCTTGCGGCTCCCGGGCATCGTCCTCCGGCTGCGGGCCCTGCTCGTCTTGCGTGGTCACTTCGTCGATCATCCGGAACAGTACCCCTCTGCGGGTTGCGGACAGGGCCGCAATTGACGCGGGCCGAGGGGCCGCGTCCGGTTTCCCGTCGCGACCGGACTAGAAGGTAGCACCTCCGACGAGGAGCGGCGTCGTACATTGGCACC
>DASVJA010000077.1:0-21337 GCA_036386115.1 Candidatus Limnocylindrales bacterium | reverse complement strand
CGAACCAACCTGTTGCCGGACAAGGTTGCGGTCGGTGTCGCGACTGCGCTACTCGCCGGAGCCCTTCTTGCCGGGGCGCTGATCCTCTCGCCCGGGCCGGTCGACAACGGGGCACCGAACTACACGTTCTTCACGATTATGCTGGCGCTCACAGCCTTGTCTGCTGCGCTCAACGCCTACCGGCCCGTGGCGTGGACGAGGGAGGAATTCCGATTCGCGATTGCGGCTCCGCCGATCGTGGGCGGCGTGGCCCCCTTCGTTGGCGCCCTGCTTCTTGTGCCGATCGGGTTCTCGCCCAGTCTCCCGATTGTCGCGGCCCTGGCCGCTGGGTGCTTTACGATCGGTCTGGCGGTTGGGGCGCTGGTAGCCATGGGCTTCTGGGCAGCCGGTCGCGCCGGCCTTGGGCCACTGGCTCACCCGCCCCGACCGGGAGGCCTGGCCGAACTTGCGGGGCCGCCTTCGCCTGCTCCCGAGGGCTGGCTGAGGTTGGGATGGGGGTTTGGGATACCTGCGGCATGGATGCTTGTCTGCGTTGCCGTGCTGCCGTTCATCGTCTATGTCCTGATGTACGTGCCGTGGTCGATGCCCTGGCAGCCGCAAACAGATGCAACGGGACCTCTACCGGCAATCGCGTGCTGGCATCTGGACGAGGCCACGCGACTCTGCGACCGGGCGTGGCCGGCAGGCCACACGGGCCAGACTCTGTGGGATCTCACCAACGGGATGTATACCTATCACGACGCATTGAGGTCCCCGCATCCGGCCTCTTCGCCGTGGTGGGCGTGGCCGCTTGATCTCAAGCCGGTCTGGTTCGATAGCGGTGGGCACGTGCCCTCGATGTTCTCGTGGATCCACGACGCCGGCAATCCTGCGCTCTGGTGGATGGCGATCTTCGGCATCGCCTTCGTGTCATGGCAGGCGATCCAGCGTCGCAATCTCGGACTGGGCCTGATCACGGTCGCCTTCTTCTGGCAGTGGTTGTCCTGGGCCCGCATCGATCGTGCCACATTCCAGTACCACTTCTACACGGCTCTGCCGTTCTTCCTCCTGGCGCTGGCCTATTTTCTGGCCGAACTTTGGCATGGACCGTCGCGTCGTACGTGGCTCCTTGCCAGGTTCGCGGGTGCCGCAACCCTCCTGATGCCGGGCCTTCTGTGGCTCCTCAGGCCGGAATTGTGCAGTCTGGCGCGCGTCAACTCGGCCGAATACTGGGAAGGCACCGTGTGCGGTGCCGGAACGGGCGATGTCGTCGTGACAACGCGCGTCTTCATGATCGCGGTCGTCTTGCTGGCGTCGCTTATCTGGTTGGGGGCGGTTCTCCGGCGCCAAGAGCGTCGCAGAGAGCGAGGCCGGGAGGGGCCTGCCTGGATCCTGCCGATCCTCTTGCCGGTCGCTGTGTCGCTGGTTGCGACCTCCCTGATTGGGGCCGCCGGGCCGGATGGGGTGGTCTTCCACGCCGCGATGCCGGCGGACTCGCTCACGTTCTTTCCGGTGATCGGCGGCGTGCTGGCGGCCTACTTTGCCGTTACCGCCCGGAATCCCCGGCGATTCGTGATCGGCGTTGGGGTTGTTGCGACTCTGGCATTTGCCGTCATGTACCCCGATCTGTCGGCTCTATGGATGCCGAACACGATCCAGGGCATCTACTCGGCCCTGTCTCCGACGTGGATGTATGGCTTCTGGTTCGCCACTAACCTCCAGGTTTCTTCGCCGGTCAAGATCATCAGCTGGGAGACCGGAGTTGCAGTACTAGGCACCCTGGGCGTGGCCGGGATCGCCGCCTGGGCGGCGTGGGAGCGGCGGGTCGCACTTGGGTGGCAGCGGGCTCGTGTCGCCGCCGCGGGCGATGACGTTCCGTCCGAGCCGGCGCCGGTTAAGCCCCAGGACTGAACCCGGCCCTCTCCAGTCGGCGTGCCAGTCGCGCCCGTCGTTTGGCCACATCCGCCTCCAAAGCCCGGCGCTGCATTGCGTTGCCCTGGCCGCGGCTCTTGTACAGGGCAAGGAGCGCCTGGTCTGTTGCTGCCCAAGCCCCGGCCAGGTCACGTTCGCGGTGTTCACGCTCTTTGGCGAGTTCTATCCAGCCGAGTCCGGCAAGCGGCCCCGGCACCGTCACGAGACGGCTCCAAGCCACGCCCGCCTCTGCGACACGTCCGCAGCGGCGCAATAGTCTGGCCAGTTCCACCGTCGCCAGGGCCACCTCAGGATCGCCGCCGTCGATGGCTTCGCCGGCCATCTCAAGGCAGGCGACAGCCTCGTCTACGCGGCCTTCGTGGCGGAAGAGACGGGCCAGCCGGACCAGATCGCCCGGAGGCGCCCAGCGCCTGACCTCGCCCTCGCCGTAGCCGCGTTCCAGATGGGCCAGTAGGCGGCCGAGCGTCACCACGTCCTCGGCGTTGTGCCGAGCAACCACGCGGACTGGTCCGGCGGGGCCACCTCGCAGGAACGAGTGATAGACGGCGGGGATCTCCCAGGATGGGATGTCCGGCGCGCGGTGGCGGCGCAGGAGATGGCGCTCCACGGTCTGGAGGCGGGCATCCGGAAGGCGGTGTTTGAATAGGCGCCGGACCAGAAGGAGAAGGTCCAAGTGACCGTCGAGGCCCGGCGGGATCCGCCTTCCCATGCGGTACCGCGTCTCCAGCAGCGGCCAGTCGAAAGATCTGCCGTTGTAGGTGACCAGGCTGGCGCCGGCGGGTATCTCGGCGGCGAGCGCGTCGAGGAGCGCCGCTTCCTCCGAGTAGTCCGGCAGAAGCAACTGGAGGAGTCGCATTCGGTCGCCCTCCCACCAGCCGATGCCGACGAGAAAGGCCACGGTCCCGGCGGCCGATCCCAGCCCGGTTGTCTCGGTATCCAGGCAGAGGAGGGGAGTGCCAGGCGTCGGCATGCCCGGAAGGCTCGCCAGTCGCTGCCGGTCGATCGGGAGGTAGACCGGCCGCAGCTCCTTTCTAACGTACCAGCCGTGCTCCGTCTCTACGGCGTCGGCGTCCAATCCGTCCGCCATGCGCCGTGCGAGTGAGGCCGCGTCGAGGCCACCGGTGCCCTGCCAGACGGGCTGAGGGGTGCCGTAGGGGACGCCGGCTGCGACCACTGCTTCGATGGCGCGCCGTATCTCCGGGTCCATTTCGGCGGCCGATCCCGGGCGAGCAAGCGCCGGTCGGCCGCGACGGAGATCCTCAAGCCGGCGCCCGAGGCGCGCGTCCTGAATCGTCATGCCGCTGCGACCGGCGTGGTTGCGGCCGGCTCTGCAACGAGCCCGCGCAGTAAGCGCAGGGCAAGATCTCTGGCATCCACATCGGGTTCCAGTCTCGGACCCGTGCAGGACGGGCAGCCGCTCGCGCAGCCGCACCCGGCAATCAGCTCCACGGCCCCGGCCACAAGCTCATCGTGCCTCTCGAAAAGCCTCTCCGATAGGCCCACGCCGCCGGGCACCGTTTCGTACAGATAGACGGTGGGCGAGCCGTTGTGCGGGGACTTGACCTGGCTCACGAGACCGAGATCCCGTGGGTCCACCATCAGCAGGACTGCCGCAACAGCCTGTATCGCTCGGCCGACGCCAAGGAGTGCGACATCTAGATCGGCTCGCCGCCAGCCGTCCGCCGCAGCGCCGAGCATCATCCAGTAGGCAGTGGTCTGGAGCTCCAATTCGGGCAGGTGGACCGGCCCCCACCCGAGGTTCTCGTCCGTGCCGAACTTGAGCTTCTTGAACATGCTGACCAGGCTGGAAACCATCACTTCGCCGTGGGCTCGATCGCCTCCTGAGGCCGGTGCCGTGTCAAACGTTTCGAGCGGTTTGAGGGTCACAGCGCGGTCTGCATACGTGTAGTGATCCACATCTACTCGCCGGACATACGCCTTGCGCTCATCCCAGTCCAACTTGTCGACGTGGAACTGGGCCGACTCGTGCATGTAGATGGCGTCCTCATGGACGAGCGTCTGGGCGGCAAAGATGTCTATCTCGCCGATCACGCGCGGCCGGTCCGGAGTCGTGTCGATGATCACCACGTTCTCTTCCGCGGCCGACCGCAGCGAGACCGAAGACGCCGGGAAGTTGTCGCTCGACCAATACCAGCGATCGTCGCCGGCATGGCGAACCAGCCCCTCCTCGCCGATGAAGGCCAGAAGAGGCTCGGCCTCCGAGGGCCCAAAGCGCTCACCGGGCTCGAAGGGAAGCTCGAAGCAGGCGGACTTGAGATGGCCCAGGAGTACGTGCAGGTTGTCCGGGTCCAGCCGGGCTTCCTCCGGCGCCGACTCGAGCAGAAACTCTGGATGCTCGACGACATAGCGATCCACCGGCCCGCCACCGGCGATCAGGACGGAGACGCTCGTATCGTGCCGCCGACCGGCCCGGCCCATCTGCTGCCACGTTGCCGCTATCGATCCTGGATAGCCGGCCAGGATGGACACATCCAACTGCCCCACGTCCACGCCGAGTTCCAGTGCGTTGGTCGTCACCACGCCGAGCAGCTCACCGTCCCGAAGCCCCCTCTCGATGGCGCGCCGTTCTGTTGGTAGATAGCCGCTGCGGTAGCCGCGAACGCGGGTCCGCGGCCCCTCGCCGAGGCGCAGCGCCTCGCGTAGATTGGAGAGCATCAATTCCACTGCCATCCGCGATCTGCCGAAGATGAGGGTCTGGCGGCCCGCCCTCAGGAACGGCAGGGCCCAGCGGGTGGCGAGTGCCTGAGCCGAGCCTCGAGCGCCGGTAGCCGGATCGAGCAGCGGTGGCTGGACCATGAGGATGTGGCGCTCGCCGGTCGGAGCGCCGTTGCGGTCCACGACTCGCGCCTTTCGGCCTGTGAGAAGTTCCGCCAGTTCGCCCGGGTTCCCTATTGTGGCCGAGCAGCAAACGATCACCGGATGCGAGCCGTAGTGGGCGCAGATCCGCAGCAGACGCCTCAGGACGTTGGCGACGTGACTGCCGAAGAGGCCGCGGTATGTGTGCAGCTCGTCGATGACGATGATCTGCAACTGCTCGAAGAGCTGGAACCACTTCGTGTGGTGCGGCAGGATCGCCGCGTGAAGCATGTCCGGGTTGGTAACGACGACCTGCCCGGCCGAGCGGATGGCCGAGCGGATCGGGTTGGGAGTGTCGCCGTCGTACGTTGAGGCGTTGATCTGCAGACCGGCCGCTCGACTCAGTTCGCCGAGTTCCGCGACCTGGTCTTGCCCGAGAGCCTTCGTGGGGAAGAGATACAGAGCCCTTGCCGTGGGGTCCGCGGCCAGCGCCTGGAGGGTTGGAATCAGATAGCAGAGCGATTTGCCCGAGGCCGTGGGCGTGACTACAACGACATCCTCGCCGGCACGAACCGCTTCGACCGCCTCAGCCTGGTGGCTGTAGAGCGCGGTGATGCCGCGGCCCTCGAGGCCGGTGCGCAATCCGGCGGCGAGCCAGTCCGGCATCGGCACAAATTCCGCCGGCCGGGCCCTAAGATGGGCGTGGTGCGCGACTCCGCTGGAGAGTGAAGGTTCGGCCAGCATTCGATCGAGGACGGTCTGAACGCCGGCGGGCTCGTGGTACCGCATCGCCTACCTCAAAGAGAACGTACGTGCGAAACTGGAGCAGAGTGTATCAGGCGGATCAAGAGTGAACTCAGGTTGACACGTCAGCTGCCCAGAGCTACGATTCCGGACATGTACAGCCGAGACGTCGAGATGGCCAAGGGGGAGCTTTCGGCGCCGCCGTCGCTGCCCGGGCCGACGGTCTCGATTACCCGGCGCCGCGTCGCGATGCTGGTTGGCGGGCTCTTCGCAATCTGGCTCGTTGGTGTGTTTGCACGTCAGGTCGGGGAGGCCGGGACGGCCGCCAATCAGGTCGACCAGATGAGGGCCCGCAACGCCGCCATGGAGCGGGACGTGGCCTCGCTGGAACAGGAACTCAAGCTGGTGAAGCAGCCGGCCTACACCGCCGAGATGGCCCGTGCGTACATGCTCGGGACGCCCAGAGAGATCTCATTCACCCTCGACCCTAACGCACCGCCGCTGCCGGCCGATGCTCCGGGTTCCGCTGGTATAAAGGCCCAGGCTGACGCGGAGACGGCAAGTCCGCTGGACTCGTGGCTGAAGGTGCTCTTCGGTTCTCAGCCCTAGCCGGAGACGCCAACGAGCGGGTGGTGGCGAACCTACCGCCGTTCCCTGTAGAATCAGAAGGAACGGTTGGCCACCCGCCGGGGCGGCCGGTCGGTCGCAAGGCTGGGTAGCTCAGTGGCAGAGCAAGCGGCTCATAATCGCTAGGTCATTGGTTCAAATCCAATCCCAGCTACCAAGAACGGTTCAACGGCCCGGGCTCTGCTCGGGCCGTACGCTATCTCTCGGTCCTGGTCAAGGCGGACGGACGGGACTTCGGTGGGACAGGCTCATATCACGAGATGAGACTCGCCCCCGGATTTCGACTACGACCGAACAGAAGACGGCGCCGTGCAGTCTAGTTATGTGAAGCCGTTACGCGGCTTGCGATCTGGGAGCATTTGTTCCCGTCTGATGCTTGCCTGAGCAAGTCGAAAGGTACTCGGGCGTATACTGCCCCGGCCGATCGGCCTCGAACCGACCGCCACACTCGGAGGCTCCGAAATCACTTGAACACGCGTTTCATGCGCAACGGAATCGTCATGCTGGTTCTTGTTGCTGCCACAGCCGCTCTTCTATACGCGCTGATCCAGCCGTCGCAGCCGAACTCGAGTAGCTACTCGCAGTTCCAGGCCGACGTTCAGGCCGGCAAGGTCGTCACAGTCGTGCGCCAGGAGCAGACCCTGACGGTCACGCTAAGTGACAAGGCTACGTACACGGTGCAGTCGGACTCGCCGCTCAACGGTGAGTGGGACATGATCAAGACGTGGTCACCACAGGCCTACAAGCAGATCACCTACACGGTGGACAAGCCCGCAGACACCGGCTGGATCGTCCTCCTGCTGAGCACGCTCGTTCCGGTCGCCCTGGTAGTGCTGCTGATCTTCTTCTTCATGCGCCAGGCGCAGGGAACCAACAACCAGGCCATGAGCTTCGGCAAGAGCCGGGCCCGAATGTTCCTGGGCAACAAGACGGTTGTCACATTTGCGGACGTGGCAGGCGTCGATGAGGCCAAGACAGACCTCCAAGAGGTCGTCGAATTCCTGAAGTACCCGGAAAAGTTCAACTCGCTGGGTGCCCGCATTCCGCGCGGCGTCCTGCTCGTGGGCCCTCCTGGAACCGGCAAGACGCTTCTCGCCCGCGCAGTCGCAGGCGAGGCCGGCGTGCCTTTCTTCTCCATTTCGGGCTCTGAGTTCGTTGAGATGTTCGTCGGCGTCGGCGCCAGCCGCGTACGCGACCTCTTCGACCAGGCCAAGCGCAATTCCCCTTGTATCGTCTTCGTGGATGAGATCGACGCGGTCGGACGCCAGCGCGGCGCCGGACTCGGCGGCTCGCACGACGAGCGCGAACAGACACTCAACCAGATCCTGGTCGAGATGGACGGCTTCGACACGAACACCAACGTGATCGTCGTCGCCGCCACCAACCGGCCGGACGTGCTTGACCCGGCCCTTCTGCGGCCCGGCCGTTTCGACCGCCAGGTCATCCTGGACCGGCCGGACCTGCGTGGACGCATCGCAATCCTGAAGGTCCACACCAAGGGTAAGCCGCTAGACAAGACCATCAACCAGGAGGATCTGGCCCGCAAGTCAGCCGGAATGTCCGGCGCGGATCTGGCCAACCTCGTGAACGAGGCCGCCATCCTGGCCGCGCGCCGAAATCGCAAGGTCATCGGCATGGCCGAGTTCAACGAAGCCCTGGAACGCATCATTGCCGGCCCGGAGCGCAAGAGCCGCCTCATCTCGGACGCTGAGAAGCGGATCATTGCCATCCACGAAGGCGGCCACGCTGTTGTCCAGCGCGTTCTGCCCAAGTGCGACCCGGTCAGCAAGGTCACGATCATCAGCCGCGGTATGGCTCTCGGTTACACGACGGCTCTGCCGATGGAGGATCGCTATCTCCAGTCCAAGACCGAGTTCGAGGACAAGATCGCGGGCCTGCTCGGCGGCAACGCGGCCGAACGGCTGATCTTCGGTGACACCACTACCGGTGCCAGCAACGACATCGAAAAGGCTACTGATCTCGCCCGGCGCATGGTCACCGAGTGGGGCATGAGCGACAAGATGGGTCCTCTGGCCTTCGGCAAACACGACGAGATGGTCTTCCTCGGTCGCGAGATCGGCGAGCAGCGTAACTACTCGGACGATGTCGCCAAGATGATCGACGATGAAGTGCGAGCCATCATGGAGAACGGCTACGTCCGGGCCACTCAGGTTCTGACGGAGTACAAGCACAAGCTGCTGGCTCTCGCCGACAAGTTGATCACCGACGAGACGGTCGAGTCGGAGGCCTTCGAGGAGCTCTTCAACGATCTCCCGCCGAAGGAAAACCTCCACGGGATCGTCCTGGCGTTGACCGGTTTCCCCGGTTTCCCAGAGACGGTTCACAAGCCGGAAATCGTTCCGCCGGCCGCCACGCCCAATCCAGAACCAACTCCCTCCTGATCCTCGGATCGTGAGATAACCGAAACCGGGTGGCCTTGCCACCCGGTTTTCTTTGCCTCGCGAGTTTCGCGGGCAGGTCGATACAATCGACGCAAGTAGCCCTTACCCGGAGAGTCAAATGTCGGCCTCAATCACCAGACCAGACTCGGATGTCGCCCTGGAGAAGTTCCTGTCTGAGACCGAGGCCACGCGGCTGGAGTCTTTCAAGGATCTGCTTCGCATCGCCAGTATCTCGGCGCTCCCCGCGCATGCTCAGGACTGCCGGGCCGCGGCGGAGTTCATCGCCGCGGACCTGCGGGCGGTCGGGATGGAACACGTGGATGTTTCCGAGACGGGCGGACACCCGGTCGTCTACGCGGATTGGCTCCATGCGGCCGGCAAGCCGACCGTCCTGGTCTACTGCCACTACGACGTCCAGCCTGTGGATCCGATCGATCTATGGGAATCGCCGCCATTTGTGCCGGTCGTGAAGGACGGCAAGATGCTCGCGCGTGGTTCCTCGGACTGCAAATGCCACATCAGCATGCACATCAGAGCCATAGAGGGGCTTCTGCGTACGCGCGGCGCCCTGCCGGTAAATCTCAAGTTCATCATCGAGGGCGAGGAAGAGGCCAGCTCGGTCCACCTGGATAATTGGCTGGAAGCGAATAGGGATCGCCTGGCAGCCGACTTTGCGGTGATTTCGGACACTGGGTTCTTTGAGGGCAATCTGCCCGCCATCACCGTCGCGCTCCGCGGCTTGGTCTATTTCCAGCTGGACGTGACCGGCAGCCCAATCGATCTCCACTCCGGCGTGTACGGCGGTGCCGTCAACAACCCGATTAACGCGCTCTGCGAGATCATCGCGGACCTGAAGGGTCAGGACGGCCGAGTCTCTGTCCCGGGGTTCTACGACGACGTCGTTGAGCTGACCGAATTGGATCGAGAGGCCTTTGCCCGGCTTCCGTTCGACGAGGCCGAGTACCTGGCCGGGATTGGAGTACCTGCGCTTCACGGTGAGCCGGGCTACACCACCCTGGAGCGACTGGGCGCACGGCCCACGCTTGACGTTTGCGGCATTTGGGGCGGTTTTGAGGGCGAAGGTCCCAAGACGATCATTCCCGCGCATGCTCATGCCAAGATCAGTTGCCGCCTGGTGGCCGACCAGGATCCCGAGAAGATCTTCGCGCAGGTGGCCGCCCAGATCGAGAAGGTTGCACCCAAATCCGTGCGCTACTCGATCCAACGTCTTGGAGACGGACGACCCAGCCTCACACCTATCGATAGCCCGGCTACTCAGGCTGCGGCGCGGGCGATCGAGGCAACGTTCGGGGCAGAGCCGCTCTACATCAGGGAAGGCGGATCCGTACCCGTTTGCGCCAGCTTCGAGTCGATTTTGGGCCTGTCGACGGTCCTCTTGGGCTTCGCACCCGCTGACGGCAGGTTCCATGCCCCAAATGAGTGGATGTGGATGACCAACTTCGAGACCGGCATCCGGACTCTTGCCCGATATTGGGACGAAGTTGGCAATTTGGAGTCGCTGTAGGTCCCCACGTCGCTCGGCCATAGGTCTAAAGGTGGGCAGGGGGGGACTCTGGGTGGGTGCCCGACTGGTTCCCCGCTGCTACGATGCCTAAGACGCTCTGCGACTAGCTCTGGAGGAGACGCCTGTGACCACGGAAGACAAACCGGCCGACGCTGAGGTTGCCGCTTCTCCTCAACTTACCTGGCGCCTCGACACACCCAACGGCAGCCTGGCTCCCCGCTCGGCGCTGGATGTCCTCGTGGACCTCAACGACAACCTGGCCAGCGGGCGCTTCGGCGAGTACCAGCCCGTGCCACTGGGTTTTGGACTTCTGGACAAGACCATCGGCGGCGGACTCAGGGCCGGCGAGTTGATGTTGATCGGTGGTGCCCAGGGCACGGGCAAGACCACCATGGCCATGCAGATGGCGCGAAACGTCGCCTCCAGCGGTCAGGCCAACGTGCTCTACATCTGCTTCGAGCACGAAGAGCAGTACCTCCTGAACCGCCTCGTGTCGCTAGAGTCGTGCCTGGCCCATCTGCCTCAGAAGACCGGCGCGATCAAGATCCAGGATGTCCGCAAGGAGATCATGGCCTCGTGGATGGGCGAGGGTCAGGGCGGAACCGGCCTGACGGCCAATCAGAAGCTTCGCCCCAGCCTGGATCGAATTGCCCGGTACGGCCAGAACCTATTTCTGATGCGCGGCTCGCAGACCGCCACAACCGTGGAGAACATCCGCAAACTTGTCCAGCAGCATCGGGTGTTGTCCGGCGATCGGCGGCTCATGGTTGTCGTGGACTACATGCAGAAGGTCCCGATGTTCCCGGAGCCCAACACCGAGTCCGAGAAGGTCACCGCCGTCGTCAACGGCCTCAAGGACATCGCCCTCTCCGAGCAGGTCCCGATGATTTCGATCGTGGCCGCGGACAAGGAAGGCCTCAAGGCCCAGCGGTTGCGCAACCACCACTTGCGCGGCTCGTCGGCGATCAACTACGAAGCGGACATCATCCTGATCATCAACGAGAAGTACCACATCGTCGCCAAGGTGAACATCGAGTTCAACCCGTACCAGGCCCAGCGCTTCCGCGATTGGGTGATCGTGTCAGTAGAGAAGAACCGCGGCGGCCAGGACAACATCGACCTGGAATACGAGAAGCATTTCGAGTACTCCTGCTTCGATCCAAACGGGCGAACGGTCCAGGAGAAGCTCATCGAGGAGCGTCTCTACAACGAATAGTGGGGAGCTCCCGGTGAGTTGGGATGGGAATGGTGGTCGGGGCCCGGGGCCGCGCTCAGGCGCGCCGTGGCGCGGCCGTAGGCCATTCGTGCGCCCACCGGACGATCCGCCGGGTACCAGCCGACTCTTTGTGGCAGTGCCCGTGTCCGACGAGGTGCGGACCGCCGTCGGTGAGCTGATGGAGAAAGTGGCCGGTGCGCCGATTACCGAGCGCGCGTTCGGGCAGCCGCGCTGGGTGCGCGTGGAGGGTCTTCATCTGACCCTCCGGTTCCTCGGCGCCACACCCGATGAACGGCAGCCGGCGCTGACTGATGCGCTGCGCGAAGTCGCTGCCGCCGCGGCCCCGTTCGAGGTCACCCTCTCGGGAGGCGGCTCCTTCCCAAATCCCACTCATCCGCGCGTCTTGTGGATTGGAATCGCCGAGGGGGACGGTGAGCTCATCGAACTTGCTGGCCGGTTGAACGAAAGACTCGCTCCGCTGGGGTGGCCGCCGGAGGGCCGACCGCTGGCACCCCATCTGACTCTCGCCAGGACCGACGGAGTGCCCGGCGCGGATGAGCGCGCACGCCAATTGGTGGAGGTCGCAAGCGACGTGAGGCTTTCCTGGCAAGCCGATCGCATCGTCCTCTACAAGAGCGTTGTGGGCCGTGGCCCAACGCGCTACGAGGTGGTTTCCGAGGCTCTGCTCTAGCCGAGGCCGGCCGGGCCGATCTCGACCGTCACGGCCTGCCCGATCGCCTTGCACCGGTCCCGCATTTACCGGTAGGCTTGCATCGCCACAGTCGTTGTTGGGGCGACATTGGGCGCATATACACCAGTGTCGCCGGAGGCCCGGCGGGAGGAGTTGGATGACGGAGCGCACTCGTTTCACGCTGGGCGAAGAGCAGATTCCCAAGGCCTGGTACAACATCTCGGCTGATCTGCCGGTTGCGCAGTTCCCGGCGTTGCACCCGGGCACTCACCAGCCCCTCGGCCCGGCGGACCTGGCTCCGCTCTTCCCGATGGCCCTGATCATGCAGGAGGTCTCCACCGAGCGCGAGATCGAGATCCCGGAGCCGGTTCGAGCCCTTTATGCGCAGTACCGTCCGAGCCCTCTTGTCCGCGCCCTACGGCTTGAGAAGGCTCTGGGCACCCCGGCCCACATCTACTACAAGAACGAGGGCGTGAGCCCTGCCGGCAGCCACAAGCCCAATACGGCGATCCCGCAGGCCTTCTACAACAAGGAAGAGGGCATCACTCGGATCGCGACCGAGACCGGCGCGGGCCAGTGGGGCAGCGCCCTCGCGTACGCGGGCGCGATGTTCGGGATCGAAGTCAAGGTCTATATGGTTCGTGCCAGTTACGACCAGAAGCCGTATCGCCGCCTGATGATGGAGACCTACGGCGCCAGCGTTGTGGCCAGCCCCAGCATGGAGACCGCGGCCGGCCGCGCTATCCTTGCCGAGCATCCAAACAGCACCGGTTCGCTGGGCATGGCGATCAGCGAGGCCGTTGAAGATGCCGTCATGCGCGAGGACACTCACTATTCGCTCGGCTCAGTCCTGAACCACGTCATGCTCCATCAGACCATCATCGGCCTTGAGTCGATCAAGCAGATGGAGATGGCCGGGGAGGAGCCGGACGTAATAATCGGCTGCGCGGGCGGCGGTTCCAACTTCGCCGGCCTGACCTTCCCGTGGCTCGGCCAGACGTTCCGAGGCGGGCGTAAGTATCGGATCATCGCGGTAGAGCCCGAGGCTGCGCCGAGCATGACCCGAGGTCGCTTCGCCTACGACTACGGTGACACGGCCAAGATGGCTCCGGTGGTCAAGATGTACACCCTCGGCCACGACTTCGTACCTGAGCCGATTCATGCCGGTGGCCTTCGCTACCACGGCATGTCGCCGCAGGTCAGCTTGCTCAAGCACGAGGGCTTCATTGAGGCCCGCAGCGTCCACCAGATCCCTTGCTTCCAGGCGGGCATCCAGTTCGCTCGAACCGAGGGCCTGATCCCGGCGCCCGAGTCCACTCACGCCATCCGCGCCGCCATCGACGAAGCGCTCGAGTGCAAGAAGACGGGCGAGAAGAAGGTCATCCTCTTCAACCTGTCCGGCCACGGCTACTTCGACATGACGTCGTACCAGCGCTACCTCGAAGGCAAGCTCGAGGACTACGAGTACCCGGCCGAGGAGGTCCGAATCGCTTTGGAGTCCGTCGAGGCGTAGTTACCGCCGCTCGCAAAAGAGAAGAGCCGCGCCGAAAGGCGCCGCTCTTCTGATTCGACATGGTCCGCTGGCTTGCCGGCCGGACACGGGCAGCCAAACGCGAGTCTTCGTCAGCCGTGCGGGCAGCCGGACGCTTGAGGAGGAGGGTAGCGTCCGGCAGGAACAAGCAGGTGTCTGCTGTTCGAAGCGAGTCGCTCTGGGGGGAGCAGAGCGACTCGCTTCGATAACGACCACTTGCCCGAGTGATCGTCCCTCGCCGTTGCCGGCGAACTAATGGATCATTACTGAGCTTTCTGATTGGGTCATCGTCCATCCGACGTATTGAATCCACCCCGAGCGGATCCCCGGAACCGATTGCGGACGGCTGATTGAAACGGTGCTCGTTTGTCGTAGGATCGGGACATGCCACGATTAGCTTGCTTCAAATGCGGGAGGACCCTATGGGCTACGGCGCCATTGGCATCCCTATTTGCGGAAGAGCGTCGGTGCCCCAGGTGTGGCGCGGCCCTAAACGACGATCGGCGCGACCACGATCGGCGGCTCATCTCCAGGCGTCAGCTCAGGTCTGGCGAATCTCCCACGGGTGAAGAGCGCCGGGGCGATGATCGGCGCGAGAGTGATCGTCGGAGGGTAGGGGTCTCCTGAAACCGGAGGGCGTGCGCGGCTACGCATCGGTCCGGCCTAAACGACCCGGCAACTCGAGGCTCCAATAGCTCTAGAAGAGGCTGTCGTCCGACTTGGGCGGCTCCACCAGGCGATGGCGTAGCGCGAACGCGACTGCTTCCAGCTTGGAGTGCACTCGGAGCTTGCCCATGATGTTCTGGACATGCGTCCGGAGTGTGTTTGGGGCGATGTACAGCCTCTCGCAAATCTCCGGTGTGGCCAGACCCTCGGTGAGCGCCTTGAGCACTTCCAATTCGCGCGGGGTGAGCGGCTCGATCTGGCGTCGCTCGGTGCCTCGCTCGCGCGCCGCGGCAACTCGCTGGGCAATACCCACGATGACCGAGCGGGGGAGGAGGGTCTCGCCGGCATATGCGGCTCGAACGGCGTTGACGACCTCGTCGATGGCGCGATCCTTGGTGAGGTATCCATCGGCACCGGCCTGGATGGACTCCAGTACGGTTTCGTCGTCCGTGAGCGCCGTCAGCATCACGACGCGCGCGGCAGGCCAGCGCGCTTTGATGGCGCGAGTGGCTTCTGCGCCGGTACCGTCCGGGAGGCGATAGTCCATGAGGACGACATCGAGTCGCTCCCGGGCCATTGCCTTTGCTTCCGCGACGCTGCCGGCTACGCCGGCGACAATGATGTCCGGCTCGCGGCTGAGCATCTGCGAAAGAGCACCGGTGAGGAGTTGATGATCGTCGACGAGCAGCACTCGAATTGGTCGAGACTCGCCGTACGCTTCGGTCATTATGTTGATCGCCCTCTTGACAGCAGCAACGTCGGGGACGTGTGAACCGGCCAGAGGCCACCCGCCGAACTGCATTCTAGCGGGACTTTCAGCGAAATAGCACTAATCCGTTCGTGTGTGGTGCGATTTTCTCGGGGTGCCTGAGTGGGCCGGAACCATTGGAGCATGACCCGGCGGTCGGCAATCTGGCAACCGGCCGCGATTGGCCCGGCCATAATGGCGGCGTGAGAATCTCGATTGTCGGCCTGGGTCTGATCGGCGGCTCCATCGGCCGCGCTTTGCGTGAGCGGGCGGAGCCCGGCCAATGGCACGTGACCGCCTGGAGCCGGAGCTCGGCGCCGGTCCGGCAGGCTCTCGGCGACGGGGTGATCGATGTTGCCGCCGAAACGCTCGAAGAGGCCCTGGCTGGGGCCGAAATCCTGGTCCTGGCAGGCCCGCCGCTAATCTGCCTGGATCTTGTCGATCGGCTTGGGGGGCCACTTCGGGGTCTGCTTTCCGAAGACTGCACCATCACCGACGTCGCCAGCGCCAAGGAGCAAATCGTCGCTCGAGCCGACGCCGCCGGCTTGCCGTTCATCGGCGGGCATCCCATGGCCGGCCGCGAACTGAGCGGATACGGAGCCTCGCTGCCGGACCTTTTCGTAGGGCGACCCTGGGTCACGGTGCCGGGTCGACACGCCAGGTTGTGCGACGGCGAGCGGATCGGAGAGCTGATCGAGGCTTGCGGCGCCCTCCAGATCCCGATGCGTGCTGCCGCTCACGACAGCGCCGTCGCGGCTATAAGCCACATGCCGCTGATCGTCTCTGCCGCGATGGTCGAGGCCGTTGCCGGTGGACCTGGTCAGTCGGAACGCGAGGACTGGCGGGCGGCGGGGGTTCTTGCGGCGACCGGCTGGACGGGCATGACTCGTCTGGCCAGGGGCGAACCCGGCATGGGCACCGGAATTGCCGCGACGAACTCCGAGGCAATTGTCGGTCGGCTCCGAGATCTTCGAGCCGTGATCGATTCCTGGCTGGTGGACCTTGAGCGTGACGGCGGCCCGGACGCCGACAGGTTGCTCGCCCGTTTCACCTCGGCCCGCGAGCGGCTTCTGGAGGCGGACGGCAAATGAACGAGAAGCCGGAGCTGGTCTACGCGGTTCCTCGAGACGATCTCTTCGGCGGCGTGGCGGGCTGGCTCGGTGTCAAGGTGGACGGTATTGCGCCGTTATTGGAGCGGGCCGAACGCCTCGGTGGCTACGTCGAGCGACCGTCGGCGGAACAGGATCCCGCCCTCAAGCAGATCATCCCGTATCTCGTGCTGCGCGACGGCGATCGAATCTTCTTGATGAAACGAACCCGAGCCGGCGGTGATGCCCGCCTGCACGACCACTACACGATCGGCGTGGGTGGGCACCTCAATCCGGGGGACGACTGGGTCCTCGGTGGCCTTGCTCGCGAGTGGCGCGAGGAGTTGAACGCGGATTTCCTGCCCGAGTTCAGCTTGTTTGGCCTGCTGAACGACGACACTGTGGATGTCGGTCTTCATCACATGGGCGTGGTTTACCTGGCCGATGCGAGAGGCCGCCCGGTCTCCGTAAGGGAGACTCACAAGCTGAGCGGGTCGTTTGAGGAATTGGCTGTTGTCCGGAGCGTGTACGACCGCATGGAAACCTGGAGCCAACTCGTTCTGGACTCGATCCTGGCATTGGACGCGAACCTGGGAGTGCGAGCGACGGAACGCGGAATATCGAAATGAACCAATCGGCAGACTCGCAAGTCTCAAATGTGACCGGCCTAGGTGGGCCGTCCGATGAGAGTGAAATGTTCGCGAAAGAAGCATTCTTGAACCCTGAGATCGTTCGAACGGCCGTCCGGCCGGCAGCCGTTCGTGACCGCCCCTTCGATGGCGTCTTCGTCTCTGCCCTGGAAGGAGAGCTTGCGATGGCTTATCGGCTGGCCGGCTACCTGATGGCCGACTCGTCCGAGGCTCAGGATGCAGTCCAGGAGGCTTCAGTCCGGGCCTGGCGTGGCTGGGAGAATCTCCGCGAGCGGGAGAAGTTCCACGCCTGGTTCAGCCAGATTCTCGTTAATGTGTGTCGGACGCGGTTGAGCCAGCGGAGCAAGCGGCGCACCGTCGATGTGGACGATGTGGCCCTCGAGAGTGGAGACCCGTTCCGCGCGGCACTGGCTCGAGACGCAATTGGGCGGGCGCTCTCATGCCTTAGCACGGAACTACGGATGGTGGTCGTCCTTCGCTATTGGGGTGAGCTATCACTTGCCGAGATCGCTGAGCGGCTCGGCATCCCGATCGGGACGGTCAAGTCAAGGCATCACGCCGCGCTCGCCGCGCTGCGCCGCCGGGTTGAGCCGGTACCAGGAGGCGACCGATGAGTGACCGGGACTTCGACGACGAGTTGGACGTCGAGATGGACGCGCGCTTGACGGCGTTCGCCCGCAGTACCCGAGAACCGCCGCTCCCGAGCGATGTCCGGGATCTCCCGTGGAAGGTCCAGTTCGAGCCGAGCAGAATGAGCCCGCTGGAAACGCTGCGCGGCATGGGTGGCGGGTTCGCCGGGGTGCGGGGCATTGCCTTCGCTGTTGGCCGACTGGGCTTGACCCTCGCCGTGGCCGGGTCGTTCCTGCTTCTTGTGGGAAATGTGAGAACAAACGGTTCCGGGGCGGACCTGATCGGGCCGTCCGTGACGGCAGTTCCGTCGTCCGGCGCCGTGGCCGCCCCGAATGGGCGCGAGGTCGTCCTGGTGCCGACCAGTGGAGTCGTGGACAGCGTAATGGCGGACCACGTGGCGGGCGCCGTCCATCGTGCGGAAACGGACGGTGCGGCGGCTGTTGTGATCCAGCTGGATACGCTGGGCGGCAGCCTCAGCGCCATGCAGAGCATTGTCAAGTCTTTGGACGCCAAGGTTCCCACGATTGTCTGGGTTGGGCCGCGCGGAGCCAAGGCCGCCAGCGCCGGGACGTTCATCACGCTGGCGGCGAATCTCGACTACATGGCGCCTTCCACGAACATCGGCGCGGCGTCTCCGGTCGCAGCCAACGGTGCCGACATTGCCGCGACCTACGGCCAGACCGAGGCGGATAAGGTGATGCAGGACGCCATCAAGACGATTACCAGCATCGCCCAGGATCGCCATCCCAAGGCGGTGGCATGGGCCGTGACTACGGTTGAGTCGGCCAGGTCTTACTCGGCCGAGGAAGCGGTGGCGGCAGAGGGCGTCAACGGCCTTGCCGCGAGTCTCGACGATGTGCTTGCGCAGGCGGACGGCCAGACGGTCACGACTTCGGCGGGTCAGGTAGTGGTCCACACGAAGGGTGCCGCGATCGTGACCATCAATGAGGACTTTGTACAGTCGATCCTGCACACGCTGGATGACCCGAACATCGCCTTCATTTTGCTCGTTCTGGGTGTCCTGCTCATTCTCATCGAGTTGTTCCACCCGACCCTGCTGATGGGGCTGGCCGGAGCGCTTTGCCTGGCCCTGTCCTTCTACGGATCGGGAGACTTGCCCCTCAACGTATTGGGTGTGGTTCTGGTTGTGTTGGGCATTGGAATGATGGTTCTCGAGCCCAATCTGCCTACGCACGGAGCGCTGACGGTCAGCGGAATCCTCGTATTCGTTGTGGGCGCCGTGGCGTTCTACGGATCGCCCGGGCCGTATTTGCCGGCGGTCGCTGTGGCATGGCCCGTGATTGGAATAACGGCGGCGAGCGCCGCGCTCTATGGTCTGATTGTGGTGACCGCCCTGGTGCGCTTGCGAAATCAGCCCATTCCGGTTGGCGCCGGCCTGGTTGGAATTGACGGCGTCGTTGGTCTGGTCGGCGACGTTCAGGCCGACCTGACGCCGATCGGAACGGTATATGTGGGTCGGGAGGCCTGGTCGGCGAAAGCCGAGGGTGGCGAAATGGTCCGGCGCGGCGAGAAGGTCGAGGTCGTGAGGCAGGAGGGTTTGACGCTGATCGTGAAGAGGTTGGAAAAGTAATCACCCAAGGAACAGACAGGCCAATTCGTTAGCGATCGGCCCGCGCGGCCGGTATCAGGAGGCCCAGGATGGACACGACGACAGTTTCACTAATCGTTCTTGCGGCGGCGGTCGTCTTGTTGTTGTTCCTGATCGGTTCGTCGGTCAGGATTGTGCCCCAGTGGGCCAAGATGGTGGTCTATCGGTTCGGCCAGACCAACCCCAAGCTTGTTCGGGATCCTGGCCTGCGGTTCCTGATTCCGATCCTCGATCGCGGTTACCAGGTAGACATCCGGGAACAGTTCATCGAGGTTCCGCGCCAGACCGCCATCACGAAGGACAACGCCCCCCTCGGCGTCGACTTCCTGATCTATTGGAAAGTCATCGATCCGCTCATGAGCCTGGTGAACGTCACCAACTTCTCCGGGGCTCTGCAAGGTGTTGCCGCCACATCACTCCGATCAGTGATCGGCGACATCGTTCTCGATGAAGTGCTCTCGCAGCGCGAGCGGATCAATGAGACATTGCGCCTGAAGCTCGATGAAGTCACCGAGCGATGGGGTGGCAAGGTCATGTCCGTCGAAATCCGCGAGATCCTGCCGCCGCCCGCCGTGCAGGAAGCAATGAACCGCCAGCTTTCTGCCGAGCGAACTCGCCGCGCGGTCATCACCGAGTCGGAAGGAACGCGCCAGGCAACTATCAATGTGGCCGAGGGCGACAAGCAATCTGCGATTCTGCGGGCCGAAGGTGATCGCCAGGCGGCCATTCTGCGGGCCCAAGGCTTCAGCAACGCCCTGGAAACCATTTTCAAGGCTGCACAGGGCGTAGACCAGAAGACGATGGCTCTGCAATATCTGGATGCCCTGAAGGCATTGGGCAGCGGTCCGGCCACGAAGTTCATCATCCCGATGGAGTTCACGCAGCTGATGGCCCCTCTCGGTGCAATGGTGAAGACCGGTATGGGCAAGGGCGCCGACGACAAATAGGTGGCGCCGAGCACCACATGGAAATGACTGCTGCCCGGGCGCTGGAGGTCAGGCGCAATGTCGCCGATGCCTCCAGCGTGCGGGCCTGTCTATAATTCGGCCGACAGACCCGATAAGTAGTACCGATGGGGGACGGCCGCCGCCGCCCATGCTCGTCTCGCGGTGCCGACCGCGCTAGTCAGGTGCAAATCGATGGCCGTCCGGATTCTCGTTGTCGATGCCGACCCCACCGTTCAGCGCGCGCTGGGCCACGCCTTGTCGCAGGCCGGATATGAGGTCCTGGCTTCCAGCGACGGGCCGGAGGGTCTCCGGATCGCCCGATCGGACAGACCTGCCCTCGTGCTGGTCGCCGCGAATCTGCCCGGAATGGACGGGTTCACGGTCGTCACCAGGCTGCGCATGGAGGACGGACCCTCCACTCACACACCGGCAATCCTGCTTTTGCCCGAGAACGACGCGGAGACGCGCGGCAAGGCGCTGCGATCAGGGGCCGATGACTATCTGATCAAGCCGTTCCATCCGGCTGAGCTGATGGCGCGAATGCGCAGCCTGCTGGCTCGATACAAGCCCGACGAGCAGTACAACCCGCCTTCTTCAGCGAGGACGGCTGCCACGGTCATTCCGGCAGCCCCGGTCCAGCCCAAGAAGCGTGAGCCCGCACGGGTCGTTCTCTTCTATGGAGCAAAGGGTGGCGTGGGCACGACGACGATCGCCATCAATGCCGCCATCGCTCTCCACAAGGAACTCGGTCGGAAGGTTTGCCTGATCGATGCGAACCTCCAGTTCGGCGACCATCGCGTCTTCCTGGACCTCGGCCTGGACCGCATGAGCGTCGTGGACCTTGCTACAGCGCCGGCAGTGGACGTCGACCTTGCCCGTCAGATCCTCGTGAAGCACGAGTCGGGCATCGAGTTGCTTCTCGCTCCGCCCTCGCCGGAGACGGCAGAACTCGTCACGCACGACCACTTGCCGAACATCATTTCTCTTCTTCAGCCGGAATTCGACTACATCATCGTGGACATCGACAAGCGTCTGGATGAAGTCAATCTCCGGATCATGGATGTCGCGGACGTGATCTACGTGGTCATGACCGCGGACCTGCCCTGCCTCAAGAACGTGCGCCTGGTCCTCGAAACGATCGGTCACCTGGGATACAGCTCGGACAAGGTGAGGCTGATCCTCAACCGGTCGAACGCGTTCACGGGCATAAACGTCAAGAACGCCGAGAGCGCGCTCAAGCGCCGGATTGACTTCCAGATCATCAACGAATACCGGGCTGCGATAGGGGCGCTCAACAGTGGTGCGCCCTTCATGTACACAAAGTCGGACTCGATACTGGGCAAGAACCTTCTGGACTTTGTCAAGTTCATGGAGAAGGACATCACGGACCGCCCGACTCGATCGGGGCGGTAGGGGAGCTCCGGACCGGCAGGTTCGCCAGGCGGGAGCCGTGAACTCGCAGATAAGCGGCCGGTGATTGGGCGCGTGTAGCCTGGCCCCGTGCTTGCTTCACTTCTGTCGGCCACCCTGAACGG
>DASVJA010000076.1:0-4641 GCA_036386115.1 Candidatus Limnocylindrales bacterium | reverse complement strand
CTGGTCTGTGACGGTGAGGTTACCTGTGACCGCTGTGGCGTTGGTCGGGATACCGGAGCGACCGGTGATCTGGAAGGTCTTGGGGGTATTAGCCGGCAAGGTGCCCGAGAGGCCGTTGTTGGCTCGCGAGTCCAACAACCTCACCGGGGTGATCGGATGGTATGTGGCTCCGGAGTCATCGGGTGTGAAGTAGCCGGTGACATCGAAGACCAAGTTCGTGGTGCTGCCGGCTGGAGCCATGTAGGTGGCACTCAGAGCGCCGCCTGAACCCAGGGCGACCGTTACGCCGTTGGCGCTGACATCGCCCTTGACGAAGTTGAGCGTGGAGCTGGTTGGATTGGTAACTGGATCAGGACCCAGATAGACCGCGTAGGAAGAGGTTTCGTCGGTGACCGTCAGATTGCCGGTGACGGCCGTGGCTCCGGCCGGGATGACATCACGCCCGGTGATCTGGAAGGTGCGCGGGGTGAACGGCTGGAGTGGACCGGAGAGGCCGTTGCCGCTGCGTGTGTCCAGCAGACGCACGGGGGTTATGGGGTGGAAGGTGGAGCCGAGGGTCACTGCAGCCGATGGATCGGACGCGGGTCCAGGGCCAACGCCGTTGGTGGCAGTCACCGTGAACGTGTAGGACACGCCGTTGGTCAGATCAGAAACAGTGCAAGAGAGCGGTCCGGTCGCCCACGAGCAAGTCTTGGATCCGGGCGAAGACGTGACGGTGTAGGCGGTAATGGCTGAACCGCCGTCAGAAGCGGGAGCGGCCCAGGAGATGGCGGCCGATGAGTCGCCCATGCTCGCATGGACGCCTGTGGGCTTGCCGGGCACCTGGGAGTTGACATGGAGCGTCGCTGTGCCGGTGGCTATGCCATCGGTGCCGGTGATGGTGTGATCGCCGGGAGCGGTGGATGTACAGCTATCGGCGGGACAGGCTGTGCCCGAATCGATTGTGAAGGTGGTGGCGCCAGTCACGTCGCCAAGATCGTTGCCGTTGTGGTCGAAGCCCTCGGCTGCATAGGCTTGGCTGCCGCCGGAAACGATGGTGGCGCTCGCGGGCGAGAGGACCAAGTGGTCGAGCGGACCCGTATGGATAGGGAGCGTGATGTCGACACTCAACGGCGCATCGACCGAGAACCAGTAGGCCTGAGCCGGGTCAGATGTGAAGCCCGTACCGTTGGAAAAGCCCGAGACGTAGATGCCGCTCAAGTCATTGAAGCCCAGAGCGTAATCGCCGGCCTCGGCCACTACCGTGTAGGCACCGGTATCGTCGGTGTAAGCCCACTGGGGGATGTCCCCGCCGGTCGTCCAGACGTCGATCTCGATGCCGGCAATGCCGACCGAATGGGAATCCGTGACGGTTCCGGTGATGCGGAAGCCTGTGGGCAGGCTGACGCTCGCATCGACGTCGGTCGCGCCCAGTGTCCTCATGTCCGCGAACCTCCGGACCTGAGTGAGGCCCGAGAGACTCCAGAAGCCGTTCGGGTAGGTGAGGCTCGTGTCCCAGAACTGGACGAGGTAGCTGCCGGGCGGCAACGCGGCCGAATAGTGACCGTCGGCACCGGTTGTCGTGTGACCAACCTGGCTGAGGGCGGCATCGTAGAAGTAGACATCCAGGCCGGCAACCGGGCTGGCACCGTGGGTTACGGTGCCGGTGATGAGGACGGTCAAGGGCAGTACGATGTCGAGACCGGAGATGTCCGCCGTGCCGACGGTCACGACGCGGGCAGCCGTGAAGTCGTAGGTGAAGGCGGAGTCGCCGAGACAACCGGAGGCGTACGTTCCGGTGGAGTCGTAGAAGCAGATCTTGTAGTTGCCCGACGGAGCATCCGCCGACCAGGTCCCGTCGGAGGCTGTCTGAGCGTCGGCGAGGAGCGTCTGGCCGTCAGGGCTGATGACATCAACTTCGATGCCGGCCAGACCTGAGGCGCCGGCGGTGACGGTGCCGTTGAGTTGCCGCTTCAGGGAAAAGGCGTACAGGGTGTTAGCCGCGGTGGTATAGACAACGCCATCCGCAACGGCGGGCGAGCCTTCGCCCATATTGGGTTGGGTGGCTCCTGTCCAGATCGGAGTGCATGTCTTTGCGGTCCCACTGCAGTTGGCAACACCGGCGGCATCGAAGGCATATAGCTTGTCATCGGACTGTGTACCGACGTATACCACGCCGTTGGCTACTGCCAGCGAGTCCGCGATTCTTCCGACGGTTGCAAGCGTCCAAAGCGGAGAGCAGATCCTGGCGCTCACGCCGCTGCAGTTGGTAACGCCGGCAGCATCGAAGGCGGTCGAGCCTTCGAAGACTATGCCGTTGGCGACTTCGGGTGACGAGGCAGATGCATCTCGCGTGGCTGCCGTCCAGATGGGAGTGCAGGTTCTGGTACCGCTGCCGCTGCAGTTGGAGACGCCGGCCGCATCGAAGGCATACAGCGTTCCCAAGTCCGAGGCAATGTAGACGACTCCGTTGGCAATCGAGGGCGAGGTGGAGAGGACGCCGCTGTTAGCCGTCCAAAGCGGATTGCAGGCGATTGGTCCGCTGCCGGTGCAGTTGATAATGCCGGCGGCATCGAATGCAAACAGCCTACCGTTGCTAGTTCCTATGTAGACCACTCCATTGGCGACCGCGGACGCGGACCACGAAATTGGCCAGCCCATGGAGGTCGTCGTCCAAAGTGGGGTGCAGGTCTTAGTGTCGGTACCGATGCAGTTGGTAACGCCGGCAGCATCGTACGCGTTGAGCTTGTAGTCGAATAACCCCCCGACGTAAACCACGCCGTTTGCCACCACAGGTGCTGTCTGGGTAAGGTTGTCAGAATCTGTCTTCCAGAGCGGGCGGCAAGACCTCGTTGCGGTGCCGCTGCAATTGATAATGCCCGCAGCATCGAAGGCGTACAGGCGACCGTCATCCGAGACTGTGTAGACCGCGCCGTTAGCGACCGCAAGCGAGCCGTGGAAGGAAGGAAGGTATGGCGTACTCCATAGTGGGGTGCAGGAGGCGCCGCCGCTTGCACAACCAACGGCGTAGGCAGTAAGACCGTTGCTCGACAGGACATAGACGCGGCCGTCGGCGACGACGGGCGAGCCACCAGATGCTGCACCGGTCCAGGCCAGACTAAGGCTGGCCACGTTGGCGGCAGAGATGTCGCTCTCGCTGGCGTTGAAACCCGTGTGTGCGGCGTCGTGATGGTACTGCGGCCAATCGCCCGCCGATGTCGCCGGCCGAGCAGTCGCGCCGCTCGCCGCCGGCTTAGCAGTTGCGCCGCCCGTGGCGGGTGTAGCCGTCTGCCATATGAGGTTCGGGTTGGAGGTCGCCCCGTGAGGCGGGCAAACCGGCCCATCCCCGATCTTGGTCGGTATCTTGCAGCCGATCCGCGCAGCCGCCTGGGCGGCCGTTGATCCCGCGGTAGCCGGTGCCGCGGTGGCGCGGGTGGGCGCCGAGGTCTGGGCCTTGGCGGAGGCCGGCGCGGAAGCGTCGCGAGTCGAGGTCGAATTGCTACCGCTCGCCGCAGGCGCCCCCACCGCCACCGCCGCAGGGGCAAGCCCCGCGACCAGCATGAAGCTCATAACAACCGAAATGCCCGCACGGGCGGCGCGGAACGGCCCCATCAATCCTCCTCGTCGCCGACTGCCGGCGTATTCCTCCCAAGGCAGCCACGGCCCAAACTAGACGGAGAGTCCGGGGTGGCGGCGCGGATGGCGGCCGAGACGTGTCGGCGGCCTCCGGCGCTAATCGTGGCACAAAGTCAGAGGGCCGGAGGACCGATTCCGGCGGTTCGCGAAGAACGCCGGTCACCTGCAACCCCGGCCGATCTGCCCGCCGAAGAGCCGGCCACAGCGGCCATAACGTTCACGCCGCCTGAACACAGCGTTAACAGAACGCCGCGAAATTCGGTGAGTGACTCAGGCCTACAACGACGTCCCACTTCACGCCGGTGATATCGACGCGCACTCCGGCATGCCCTCGCCGCCCGCGGGCGAGCCGTTCACGGGCTGGCTGGCGATGGCCGATCCCGACGGACCGATCGATCTCCGGCGCCTCTTCCCAGATGTCGAGGTTCGAGTCGAGCCGACATCGACCGGGTTCTCGAGTGCGCTGGCGTTGTCCGAACCGAGCCTTGTTGTGCTCATTTCGCCGCCGGCCGATCCGGGCGACCTGCAGCGCGCTGCCAGCTGGCTGGCCGTCAATCCAGACTCGTGCGCGGTGATGCTCAGCCCCCACCAGGCAGTGGCGTTGCGGCTTCACGCCCTGGAATTGGGCTTCGACGACGCCGTGGATCTCTCGTCAGACCCGATGGAAGTGGTGGGGCGCCTCTCAATTGCCGGTCGCCGCGGCCCGGTGAGCGGCCATCTTCCGGACGACCGGATCCTGATCGGCGACGGCGTCGAACTTGACCGCCGTGCCAGAGCCATCCGACGCGACGGCCGGCTGATGTCGCTGCGGCCCAAGGAACTGGCACTCCTCGAGTACCTGGCCATGCATCCCGGCCGGGCATTCTCGCGGGACGAACTGTTGCGGCACGTCTGGCACGACTCCGCCGGCAACGAGCGAATGGTCGACGTCTATGTCTTCTGGCTTCGGTCGAAGATCGAACGAGATGCGGCCAATCCCGTTCATCTAGTGACCGTTCGCGGCTCCGGGTACCTGCTCGATCCGCC